>NZ_WWFY01001192.1:0-1440 GCF_009864975.1 Pseudonocardia sp. SID8383 | reverse complement strand
GTCGCGGGAACGGGCGACCGCGGGACCGGCGCGCGCGTCGCGGCCCCCGTCGACGGGCTGGCCGCGCTGGACGCCCTGCTGACCGTGCCGTCGGTGCACCTCATCGTCGACGGCTACAACGTCAGCAAGACCGGCTACCCGGACCTGCCGCTGGCCGACCAGCGCTCCCGGCTGGTGGCCCAGCTCGGCGCACTGGGTGCCCGCACGGGGGCCGAGATCACCGTGGTGTTCGACGGGGCCGCCGTGATCGCCGCGCCGGTGCGCGGCAGCCGCGGGGTGCGGGTGCTGTTCAGCGACGCCGGGGTGATCGCCGACGACGTCGTCCGCGACCTCGTCGCCGCCGAGCCGGCGGGCCGGCCGCTGCTGGTCGCGACGTCGGACCAGGAGATCGTGCGCTCGGTGCGCCGCCGGGGCGCGCACACCGTGGCGTCCGCGGTGCTGCTGCGCCGCCTCGGCGGCTGAGCGCTCACCCCACGTCACGGTGCCGGGGCCCGTGCCCGGCCGGCGGGACCACCGGCATCGGCAGCGCCGTACGTCCGGCTCGACCGGGCGCCGGTGCGCCCGGCTCGACCAGACGCAGGTGCGGGATGAGGCCGCCCTCGGCCAGCACCTGCAGCGCCCGGCGCTCCGGCTCGGCGAACTCCACCGGGACGACGGTCGTGGCCTCCGTGCCGGCCGGCAGGTCGACGGGAAGGTAGGGGATCGGCCGGTCGTCCTCCGGGACCTCCAGCAGCACCCCGATGACGCAGGCACCGCACGCGGCCCCGCGGACCTCGCAGCGATCGCAGTCGACGATCATGGCTCCTCCTTCGTCGGACCCGAGGTGGTCGAGCACCGCGGACGCTAGGGGAGGGGTCCGACAGAATGGCCGCGCCGAAGAAAATCCGGGCCGGGGCCGTCACCGCGGGCTGCCGCGCTCGTTCACCTGAACAGCACGACATCCTCACCAGCTGTGCCGTCGAGCGGACACCACCACTCGTACGGAGCAGCGCAACCCCGGCGGGCGACCGATCCGGTCACGCAACGGTGAGGACGCGGAACTCGTCCGCTCCCCGGAGTGTCGGACGGCGGCCCGCATCCCCGACGCGCAGCGCGTGCGCGGAGCCGCCGTCCCGACCCCCGCCGCCAGTCCGCCGGTGACCACCGGCGGCCGGCGCCCCGCCGAGGACTAGCGTCGCCGACCGTGGCGCGCACGCTGCTGGTGACCAACGACTTCCCGCCCCGGCCCGGCGGCATCCAGTCCTACCTGTCCGACCTCGCCCGCGCGCTCCCGCCGGACTCGCTCGCGGTCCACGCGCCCGCCTGGCGCGGTGCCGCCGACCACGACGCCGCGCTGCCGTTCCCCGTGCACCGGCACCGGTCGTCGCTGATGCTGCCGGTCCCCGAGGTCGCCCGGCGCGCCGCGGAGCTGGCCCGCGAGCACGACGCCGGGACCGTCTG
>NZ_WWFY01001191.1:0-1513 GCF_009864975.1 Pseudonocardia sp. SID8383 | reverse complement strand
GTCGCCGCGCTGCTCGCCGAGCTCGCCCCCGGCCGCGACGTGCGGCTGTCCGCCGGGGCGCTGCGGACGGTGAGCAGGCACCCGTGGCCGGGGAACGTGAGCGAGCTGCGCGACGCGCTGACCGCGGCCCTGGGCCGGCGGCCGGTGGGTGTGGTCGAGGCGACCGACCTGCCCGAGTCCTGTCAGAGCGCGCCGTCCGGGACGCTGCGGGCGGTGGACCGGGCCGAGCGGGACGCGATCGTCGCCGCGCTGCGCGACACCGACGGGAACCGGGCCGCCGCGGCCGCGGCGCTGGGGGTGGCCCGGTCGACGCTGTACCGGAAGATCGCGCAGTACCGGATCACGGGCTGAGCGGGCCGCATCACCTCGTCAGGAACGCGGTCAGCTCCCGCGCCACCTCCTCGGGGCGCTCCTCGGGCAGGTAGTGGTCGGCGTCCAGGGCCGTCCCGAGCACATCCGTGGCGTAGCCGGCCCACACCGCGGTGACGTCGTAGGACCGCCCGACGAAGGAGTGCGCGCCCCACAGCGCCAGCAGCGGCGCGGTCACCCGTCGGCCGGCGTCCGCGCCGTCGTGGACGCGGTCGATTCCGGCCGCGGCGCGGTAGTCGGCGCACGACGCGGCGATCGCGGCCGGGTCGGCGAAGCAGCGGACGTACTCGGCGACGGCGCGGTCGTCGAACGGGGTGCCGCCGTGGTGGCGCGACCGCATCCGGGCGGTGACCCAGAACTCCGGGTCGCCCCCGATGAGCCGCTCCGGGATCCCGGCCGGGGCGGTGAGGAAGAACCAGTGCCAGTAGCCCAGCCCGAAGCCGGCGTCGGCGGTGTCGAACGCGTGGCGGGTCGGGACGATGTCGAGCACCGCCAGCGCCGACACCGCGTCCGGTGCGTCGAGGGCCAGCCGGTGCGCGACCCGGCCGCCGCGGTCGTGCCCGGCGACGGCGAACCGGTCGAACCCGAGCTCCCGCATGACGGTGAGCTGGTCGGCGGCCATGGCACGCTTGGCATAGGCGGCGTCGTCCGGGCCCGGGGGCGGCTTGGCGCTGTCGCCGTAACCGCGCAGGTCGGTCGCGACGACGGTGAACCGCTCGGCGAGCAACGGCGCGACCCGGTGCCAGATCGCGTGGGTCTGCGGGTAGCCGTGCAGGAGCAGCAGCGGCGGCCCGGATCCGCCGATCACGGTGTGCACCGCCGTCCCCGCCGCGTCGACCGTGCGGGCGGTGAACGGGGCGGGCAGCAGGGTCCGCGGGCTCATCGCGCCGGCCCCCCGGGGGCTGGGGTAGGACGGGCGGCATGCCGCTGCCGGGCCCCGTGCCGACCGACCCCGTGCCGACCGACCCCGTACGACCCGGTGCCGCGCTGCCGGACACCGTCCTGCTCTGGGACGCCGACGAGGTCGCCGACCCGCCTCCGGAGCCCTGCTGCCTGGCCGGGACCGCGCCGGGCGACCGGGCCGTGGTCTACCGCACCGGGCCGGGCGGGGGCGTCGCCGCGCTGTTCGCGTTCACCGGTCCCG
>NZ_WWFY01000120.1:0-1367 GCF_009864975.1 Pseudonocardia sp. SID8383 | reverse complement strand
GGCTCGTCCTGGCCCCCGGCGACCAGGCGGGCGCGCTGATCGCGCCGCCGTCGGTGGCGACCGGGTTCCGCGCGGCACCCTGCTCCACCGGCGACGGCGTGGCGCAGCGCTGGCGGGCCCGGGCCGAGGCCGTGGAGGGCTCCTGGTGGGACGACCTGGCCGCCTGGCTGGTCGAACGCTCCGGCACGATGCGCGACGCGCCCCCGGAGCTGGGCGGGCGTCGCCTGCGCCCGGTGTTCCCGGCTCCGGGGACCTACCTGGGCGAGACCGCCCCGGTCTGAGGGTGGGGTCCGGGATCATCACACCCGGGGCTGTCCGGACCCCACCGCCCGGCCGCGGCACCTAGGCTCGGCGGTGATGACCACTTCCAGCTCCCGGCCCGTCGGCGGCGCGGGCCTCGAGGAGCACGACGTGCTCGTCGGCGGCCGTGCCCTGCGCGTCGTGCGTCGCCCCGCCTCCGGCCCGGGCCCCCGCCGCACCCCGCTGCTGTTGTGCAACGGCATCGGCGCCGCCACCGACGTGCTCGACCCGCTGGTCGCGGCGCTGCCCGCGGACCTCGACGTCATCCGGTTCGACCCGCCGGGCATCGGCGGGTCGGCGGTGCCGCGGATGCCGTACCACCTGACGTGGATGGCGCACCGGCTCGGGCAGGTGCTGACCAAGCTGGGCGTGCGGGAGGCCGACGTCCTGGGGTTCTCCTGGGGCGGGATGCTGGCCCAGCAGCTGGCCATCAGCCGTCGCCGCCGGGTGCGCAAGCTCGTGCTGGCCGCGACCGGTCCGGGGGCGCTGATGATCCCGGCGTCGCCGCGGGTGATGGCGGTCATGACCTCGCCGAAGCGTCACCAGGACCCGTCCTACGTCGACGCCGTCGCCGCCCGCATCTACGGCGGCTCGCTGCGCGACCACCCGGAACGGGCCGCGGAGGCGCTCGGCGCGGGGGCCCGGCGCGGCCCGATGCGCGGCTACTACTACCAGCTGATGGCGCTCTCGGGCTGGACCAGCCTGCCGCTGCTGCCGGCGATCACCGCGGACACCCTGATCATCGCCGGCGACGACGACCCGATCGTCCCGCGCGGCAACGCCACGATGCTGCACCGCGGGATCCGCCGCTCCCGGATCAGCCGCTACCCCGGCGGCCACCTGGAGCTGCTGCTCGACCCGGAGCCGTTCGCCGCGGAGATCGACGCCTTCCTGCGGTCCTGAACCCGCTACCGCGGCCCCGGCCGAGCGGGAGCGCGCGGGTGGACGCACGATGGCCGGGTGGCGACCCCCGCACGGACGACCGGTGAACGCACGACGCCCGCACGCCCGGCCCGGGGCGCCGTCCTGCGCCCATGGCGCGGCCCGGCGGACTCCGCCGCACTGGC
>NZ_WWFY01001190.1:0-1833 GCF_009864975.1 Pseudonocardia sp. SID8383 | reverse complement strand
CCGCTGCCGCACCGCTCCGCCGCTGCCGCAGTGCTCCGCCGCCCACACGCTGACCCGTCGCCCGCGCGCCGGTCCCCCGCCCGAGCCCTGATCCGCTGCGCGCGCGGTGATCCGCACCCCGCGCAGTGATCCGCTCGGCGCGCGTGTCCGGACGCGCGCGCCGAGCGGATCAGCGCGCGAAAGGGCGATCATCGGGTGCCCGTCCACAATCGCGGGAATGCTCCACAGGTGGCGGATCCGCTCCGGCGCGGGCGCCGGGCGCGGGCAGGGTCGGGACCGTGGACGAACCGCTGCTGCGCCGCGACCTCCTGAGGCTCGGGACGACCGAGGCCGAGATCCGCGCCGCCCTGCGCAGCGGGCGATGGACGGGGATCGGCCCCGGTGTGTACCTGGAGACCGGCGACGAGCGTCTGCGGTTTGCCTCGACGCGGCACGCGACCCTGGTGGAGGCGACGGTCCCCTCGCTCGCCCCCGGGGCCGTGGTCAGCGGTCCGTCCGCCGCCGTTCGACACGGCCTGCCGGTCTGGGGCGTGCCTCTGACCACGGTGCACGTCACCCGGGACGGCGCGTCCGGCGGGCGCGGCGGGCCGCGGCTGCGCGTGCACGCCTCCCCGTTGTCCGCCGACGAGGTCGTCGACGTCCGCGGCATCGCGACGACGTCGGTGGCCCGCACCGTCGTCGACGTGGCCCGCACGGCTCCGTTCGAGACCGCCGTGGCCGTCGCCGACGCGGCCCTGCACCGCCACCTCGTCACGCCGGACCGACTGCGGGATGCGGTACTCGCCGCCTGCGGGCGCCACGGCGTCGGCCGGGCCCGGGCGGTCGTCGCCTTCGCCGACGCCCGCGCGGACGGGCCCGGTGAGTCACGCAGCCGGGTCCGGATGGCCCGCCTGCACGTGGCGAGGCCGGTGCTGCAGCATTCGTTGCTCGACGAGCGGGGCCACCGGATCGGGGTCGTCGACTTCTGGTGGCCCGACCACGGGGTGGTCGGGGAGTTTGACGGCCTCGGCAAGTACGGGCGGTCGCGACGCCCGGGAGAGAGCGCGGCCGACGCCGTCGTCCGGGAGAAGCGGCGTGAGGACGCCCTGCGGGCCCGGCCCGGTGTGCGGACGGTCGTGCGCTGGACCTGGGAGGAGCTCGACGACTTCGCCGCCGTCGCGCAGCGGCTCCCGCGGACAGCATGATCCGTACCCCGCGTGGTGATCCGTTGCCCGCGCGTGTCCGGACGCGCGCGCGAAACGGATCACCGCGCGGCGAGTGGATCAGCACGCGGACAGCGGATCGGCACGCGGCGGGAGGGATTGCCGCCAGGGCGACGGGCCGGCACGCAGCCGTCTGGCCGACGTGGGACCGGCGGATCACCGAAGCCGGCGGATCACCGGGGCAGCCGACGGGTCGGTGCGCGGAGCCGGTCAGTCGGCCGGGCGCAGCACGGTCGCCCCGAGGATCCGGCAGGCCAGGAGCGCCACCTCGACGTCGAGCCGATCGTCGCCGAGGGGCCAGCCCCGCACCTCCTCGGCGCGGCGCAGGCGGTACTGCACGGTGTTCTTGTGCAGGTGCAGCTCGCCCGCCGCCGCGACGAGACTGCCGCCGCCGCGCAGGTAGGCGGCGAGGGTGTCGCGGAGCCGGGCGTGCTGCTCGTCGTCGATCGCCAGGTCGCCGAGGATCTCGGCGACCCGGGCGGCGAGCAGGTCGGTGCCCGCGTCGAGCAGCAGCAGCGGGCCGAGGTCGTCGGCGGTGGTGACCGGGAGCCGGGCGGCGGGAGCGGCGGCGGTGACCACCTCCTGCACCCGGCGGGCCCGGCGGTGCGCGCCGCGGAACCCGTCGAGGCCG
>NZ_WWFY01001189.1:0-1922 GCF_009864975.1 Pseudonocardia sp. SID8383 | reverse complement strand
CGCCGCCCGGCACGTCCTGGGGCCGCTGGAGGCCGCCGCCGGACGTCGCGCCGACACGATCGCCGCCTGCGGCGGCGGTGCGGCGAGCGACCTCTGGTGCCAGATCAAGGCCGACGTGCTGGACCGGCCGCTGCGCCGCACCGCCGAGCGCGACGCCGGGGTGCTCGGTGCCGCGATGCTCGCCGCGCTCGCGACCGGCGACGCCGCCTCGGTCGACGAGCTCGCCGGGCGCATGGTGCGGGTCGACCGGGAGTTCACCCCCGACCCGCGCACCCGCGGCCGCCTCGACGACGCGCACGGCCGCTACCTCGCCGCGCAGCGGGCACTGGCACCGCTGTTCCGCCCGACGGGTGGATAGGGTCCGGCCGTGCCCCCCTCGCCGGTCGCCGTGGTCACCGACTCCACCGCCCACCTGCCGCCCGGCGTCGCGGAACGGCGGGGCATCCACGTCGTCCCGCTGGAGGTGCGGCTCGGCGAGCGCACCGCCCGGGACGGTGTCGACGTCTCCGCCGCCGAGCTGATCACCGCCCTCGCCGACCGGACCCTGCTGGTGCAGACCTCGCGCCCGACCCCGGCCGCGTTCGCCGAGCGCTTCACCGCCCTGCTCGACGACGGCGCCCCCGCCGTCGTGGCCGTGCACCTGTCCCGGGAGCTGTCCGGCACCTGGGACGCGGCCCGGCTCGCCGCACAGGAGGTCGCCCCGGACCGGATCCGGGTCGTCGACTCCGGCGCCATCGCGATGGGTCTGGGCTTCGCCGTGCTGGCCGCCGCCGACGCCGCCGGGGCAGGTGAGGCCCCGGAGGAGGTCGAGGCCGTGGCCGGTGCCGTCGCCGCACGGGCACGGGTCCTGTTCGCGGTGCAGGACCTGGAACGGCTGCGCCGTGGCGGGCGGATCGGTGCCGCGTCCGCGCTGGTGGGCACGGCCCTGTCGGTCAAGCCGATCCTGCACCTGCGCGACGGCCGGATCGCGCCGCTGGAGAAGGTGCGGACGACCTCGCGCGCGACCGAACGGCTCGTCGCGCTCGCGGTCTCCGCGGCGGGCCCGGGGGCGCACGTCGCCGTGCACCACCTCGGTGCCGAGGACCGGGCCGAGGACATCGCCGATCGGCTGCGCGAACAGCTGCCCGACGCCGCCGGGATGCACGTCTCCGAGGTCGGCGCGGTGATCGGGGCGCACGCGGGACCGGGGCTGGTGGGGGTCGTGGTGGTGCCGGCGGGCTGACCGCCTCGTCGAGGGGGGGCCGGCTCCGGCCGCCCTGCCACGGGCCGACGGGCCCCGCCGGTGTGTAGCACGGACCGCCGACGATTCGGCACCGTGACGGCCCACGGGATGCCGTCTGTCCCCAAGCGACGGATCCGTCCACAGGCCGGACACCGGCCGGTCGGAACAGGTGTCACGGACCTAGCGTCGGATGCGTGACCAGGACCGACACCGCCCTCGACCCGGCCCGGCGGCTCGCCGGGATCGGGAGGCGCGGGCGGCCGGACACGGTCGCGGACCGGCTCGAACCCCCGACGGTCCCGTTGCCCGCGCTGCCGGTGCCTCCCGGTCCGGCCGGGTCACGCCCCGGACGACCGCCCGCACCCGGGCCACTCCCGCCGCACGATGTCAGCGGTGCCGTTCCGCCGGGTCCGATGCCGTCCGCCTCCCGACGCGACACCCCGCACCGTGCGACACCTGTTCGGCACGCCGACCCCGACGCCTCGCACGGTGCGGGACCGGAGTGGCCCGCCGACCCTCAGGGCGCGAGGCCGGTGTGGACCGCCGACCCCGACGCCGGCCACCCCCTGGCCCTGCTGGCCCGGGACGACCCCGCCCCGCCCGAGGAGACTCTCGCCGACGACGGCCCGCACGGCGGACGCCCCTCCTGGCTGCGCCGCCGGGCCCAGCGGTGGCTGCCGTCGTCGCTGGCCGGGGCGCG
>NZ_WWFY01001188.1:0-2148 GCF_009864975.1 Pseudonocardia sp. SID8383 | reverse complement strand
CGGCGTCCCCGTTCCCGGAGTCGCCGTGGCCGGACTCGCCGTTGCCGGGCTCGCCGTTGCCGTTGCCACCGCGGCGACGACGGCGACGCCCGCCGCCGTCGGAGTCGCCGTTGCCGGCGTTCCCGGAGCCGGACCCGTTGCCGGATCCGCCGCCGTTGCCGTTCCCGTTGCCGGAGCCGTTCCCGTGCTGCGCGCCGTTGCCGGAACGGCCGTGCTGGTGGTCCGGACCGGTGTCGGTCGAGACGATCACGCCCCGCCCGCGGCAGTGCTCGCAGGTGGTGGAGAAGTGCTCCAGCAGCCCGCCGCCGACCCGCTTGCGGGTCATCTGGACCAGGCCGAGCGAGGTCACCTCGGCGACCTGGTGGCGGGTGCGGTCCCGGGCGAGGCACTCGGTGAGGCGGCGCAGGACCAGATCCCGGTTCGCCTCGAGCACCATGTCGATGAAGTCGACGACGATGATCCCGCCGATGTCACGCAGCCGCAGCTGGCGGACGACCTCCTCAGCCGCCTCCAGGTTGTTGCGGGTGACGGTCTCCTCGAGGTTGCCGCCGGAGCCGGTGAACTTGCCGGTGTTGACGTCGACGACGGTCATCGCCTCGGTCCGGTCGATCACCAGGGTGCCGCCCGAGGGCAGCCAGACCTTGCGGTCCAGCGCCTTGAGCAGCTGCTCGTCGATCCGGTACTCGGTGAAGACGTCGGACGGGCCGGTGTGGCGGTGCATCCGGTCGGTGAGCTCGGGCGCGACGTGCCCGACGTAGCCGGACACGGTGTCCCAGGCGTCGGCGCCGGACACGATCAGCTTCGAGAAGTCCTCGTTGAACTGGTCGCGGACGACCTTGACCAGCATGTCCGGCTCCTCGTAGAGGAGCGTCGGGGCCTTGGGTGCGCCCGGGCCGGTCTTGTTCGCCTTCTCCTTGACGACCTCCCACTGCGCCTGCAGGCGGCGGACGTCGCGCTCGAGGGCTTCGTGCGAGACCCCCTCGGAGGCGGTCCGGATGATCACACCGGCGTCGGCCGGGACGATCTCCTTCAGCATCTCCTTGAGGCGCTTGCGCTCGGTGTCGGGCAGCTTGCGGGAGATCCCCGCGGCGCCGCCGGAGGGCACGTAGACCAGGAAGCGGCCGGCGAGGGAGATCTGCGTGGTCAGCCGGGCGCCCTTGTGGCCGACCGGGTCCTTCGTGACCTGCACCAGCACCTGGTCGCCGGAGGACAGCGCCTGCTCGATCTTGCGCGCCTTGCCGTTGAGGCCGGCGGCGTCCCAGTCGACCTCACCGGCGTAGAGCACGGCGTTGCGGCCGCGCCCGATGTCGACGAAGGCCGCCTCCATCGAGGGCAGCACGTTCTGCACGCGGCCGAGGTAGACGTTGCCGACCATCGAGCTGCCGGAGTTGCCGCCGGTGATGAAGTGCTCGACGAGGATGTCGTCCTCGAGCACGCCGATCTCGGTGCGGTCGGAGCGCTGGCGGATCACCATCTGGCGGTCGACCGACTCGCGCCGGGCCAGGAACTCCGACTCGGACAGGATCGGCGGACGGCGGCGGCCCGCGTCGCGGCCGTCCCGCCGCCGCTGACGCTTGGCCTCGAGCCGGGTGGAGCCGCGCACGCCCTGGACCTGGTCGTCGGAGGACGACCCGGAGTCCTGGCGGGACTCGCTCCGGGCCTCGCGGACCCGGGTGACGGTGTTGGGCGGGTCGTCCTCGGAACGGTCCTCGACGTCGGACCCCCCGCGACGACGACGGCGCCGCCGGCGGCGCGAGCCGCCCGGGGACTGCTCGTCGGAGTCGTCGGCGTCGTCGGAGTCGGAGTCCTCGGAGTCGGCCCCGGTGGAACCGGCGTCCTCGGAACCGGACTCGTCGGAGTCCTCCGAGTCGTCGCCGTCCTCGCCGGAGTCCTCGCCGCCCTTGCCGCGGCCGCGGCCACGACGGCCCCGGCGGCGACGACGGCGGTTGCCGTTCTCGTCCTCGCCGTCGTCGTCGGAGCCGTCGCCCCGGTCGTCGGCGTCGGTGGTCCCGTCGGGGTCGGCGTCGTCGGCCGCCGGGGTGGCGGCCCCGGAGTCCGCGGCCGGGGACGCGGTGGTGTCGGTGTCGCGGTCCTTGCGACGGCGGCTCTTACGGCCGCGGCGGGGGCCGCCGTCGGTGCCGTCCTCGC
>NZ_WWFY01001187.1:0-6781 GCF_009864975.1 Pseudonocardia sp. SID8383 | reverse complement strand
CCGTCGCGGCCCCGGCCGCCCTGGCCTCCGCCCTGGCCCTGGCCGGGCCCGCGGGACCGGCCGCCGCGCTCGCCGGCACCGGGCTCGTCGTCCAGACGCAGGGTCAGCGAGATCCGCTTGCGGGCCTCGTCGACCTCCAGGACCTTCACCTTGACCACGTCACCGGACTTGGCGACGTCGCGCGGGTCGGACACGAAGTCCTTGCTCATCGCGCTCACGTGCACGAGGCCGTCCTGGTGCACCCCGACGTCGACGAACGCGCCGAAGGCGGCCACGTTGGTGACGACGCCCTCCAGCAGCATCCCCGGCCGCAGGTCGGAGATCTTGTGGACGCCCTCGGCGAAGGTCGCGGTCCGGAACGCCGGCCGCGGGTCCCGGCCGGGCTTCTCCAGTTCGGCCAGGATGTCGGTGACGGTCGGGAGCCCGACGCCGTCCTCGACGTAGTCCTTGGGCTTGATCTGGTGCAGCCGTGCGGCGTTGCCCATCAGGGCGGACACGTCGAGCGTGGTGCGCTCCACCATCCGCCGGACGACCGGATAGGACTCGGGGTGCACCCCGGTGACGTCGAGCGGCTCGTCCCCACCGCGGATGCGCAGGAAGCCCGCGCACTGCTCGAACGCCTTGGGCCCCAGCCGCGCGACGCCGGTCAGCGCGGTCCGGTTCCGGAACGGGCCGTTCTCGTCGCGGTGGGCGACGATCGCGCCGGCGAGGGACTCGGAGATGCCCGAGACCCGACGCAGCAGCGGCGCGGACGCCGAGTTCACGTCGACACCGACGGCGTTCACACAGTCCTCGACGACCGCGTCGAGCGAGCGCGACAGCGACGACTCCGGCAGGTCGTGCTGGTACTGCCCGACCCCGATCGACTTCGGGTCGATCTTGACCAGCTCGGCGAGCGGGTCCTGCAGGCGCCGCGCGATGGAGACCGCGCCGCGCAGCGAGACGTCCATGTCGGGCAGCTCGGCCGAGGCGTAGGCCGACGCCGAGTACACCGACGCGCCGGCCTCGGACACCATCACCTTGGTCAGCTTCAGGCCCGGGTTCGCCGCGATGAGCTCACCGGCCAGCGCGTCGGTCTCCCGCGAGGCGGTGCCGTTGCCGATCGCGATCAGCTCGACGGAGTGCTTCGTGCACAGCGCCGCCAGGGTCTTCAGCGACCCGGCGCGGTCCTTGCGGGGCTCGTGCGGGTAGATCACCGCGGTGTCGACGACCTTGCCGGTCGCGTCGACGACGGCGACCTTGACCCCGGTGCGCAGGCCCGGGTCGAGGCCCAGGGTCGCGCGGGTGCCCGCGGGGGCGGCGAGCAGCAGGTCGCGCAGGTTCGCGGCGAACACGCCGATGGCGCCCTCCTCGGCGGCGGTGCGCAGCCGGACCCGGATGTCGATGCCGAGCGCGGTGAGCAGGCGGGTCCGCCACGCCCACCGGACGACGCCGAGCAACCAGGCGTCGCCGGCGCGGCCGCGGTCGGCGACGCCGTACTCGGCGGCGATCAGGGCCTCGTAGGGGTTCGGCTCGTCGTCGGCGACACCGGCGTCGAGGGTGACGTCGAGCGCCTCCTCGGACTCACCGCGGAAGACCGCGAGGATCCGGTGCGAGGGCAGTGTCGTGAACTTCTCGGCGAAGTCGAAGTAGTCCGAGAACTTGGCCGCGGCCTGGTCGTTCTCCTTGCCCTCGCGGACCGTGGTGACCAGCCGCCCGTGCGCCCACATGCGCTCGCGCAGGCCGCCGACGAGGTCGGCGTTCTCCCCGATCCGCTCGACCAGGATCGAGCGGGCACCCTCCAGCGCGGCGCCGGCGTCGGCGACCTCGTCGGTCACGTAGGCGGCCGCCGACGAGTGCGGGTCGAGGGTCGGGTCGGCGAGCAGCGCGTCGGCCAGCGGTTCCAGGCCCTGCTCGCGGGCGATCATCGCCTTGGTGCGGCGCTTGGGCTTGTAGGGCAGGTAGATGTCCTCGAGCCGGGCCTTGGACTCGGCGGCGAGGATGGTGGCCTCGAGGGACTCGTCGAGCTTGCCCTGCGACCGGATGGAGTCGAGGACGACGGTGCGCCGCTCCTCCAGCTCCCGCAGGTAGCGCAGCCGCTCCTCCAGGGTGCGGAGCTGGGCGTCGTCGAGGCCGCCGGTCGCCTCCTTGCGGTACCGGGCGACGAAGGGGACCGTCGAGCCCTCGTCCAGCAGGGCCACCGCGGCCCCGACCTGGTCCGGCCGGGCGCCGAGCTCGTCGGCGATGCGCTGGTTGATCGAGCGGTGCTGCTGGATGTCCGGGGGTGCCGTGCCTGTCACCGCCCCATCGTGGCGAACGGCGTCGCGGGCGCCACCGCCGGGTGGGGGGTCACGTCCGCGCCCGTCCGGACGGCGGCCCCGTGACCGTCGACGGGTGTCCGACATCCGATGGAGAACCCGGTGGGTGAGCGTCCGCTCACCCGTGCCAGACTGCCGCCCGTGGCTCGCTGTGGATCATGGCTCGCCGGGCGGCCCGCCGTCCGCGGCCAGCGCGGCGAGCCCGGTCGCGAGCGCGTGCACCATGCGGCTGTACAGGTCGGGCGGCGCCTCGCCGGGCACACCGAGGCGGTACTCCCGGACGAGGCCGTGGAACAGCGCGATCATCGCGGTCGCCAGCTCGTCGTCCGGCACGCCGAGGTCCACCCCGGCGGCCGCGCGGCCGCGCGCCACCATGGCTGCGGCCTCGTCCCGGACCCTGCGGTGGTGGTCGGCCACGGCCGCGCGCATCGCCGGAGTGCGCATCGCCACCGCCCAGGTCTCGGCGTCGAGCAGGGTCGCCGGGCGCGAGCGGGCGGTCTCCAGCAGCACCGTCTCCAGCTCGGCCAGCGCCTGTTCGGGGCCCGCGTCCATACCGGACCGCACCCGGTGCAGGTCGCCCTCCAGGTGGCCGGTCATCAGCGCCCGGAACAGGTCCTGCTTGCTGCCGAAGCGGCTGTAGATCGACCCCACCGACACCCCGGCGGCGCGGGCGATCTCGTCCACCGAGGCGCCGTCGTAGCCCCGCTCGGCGAACACGTCGGCTGCCGCGGCCAACAGGGCCGCCCGCGTGCGCGCCACGCCGTCGTCCCGTGTCTCCCGGCGCCTGCCCCCGGGCGTCGCTCCCGTCACGTCGTCCCCCGTCCGCTCCCCCAGGTCCCGGAGGTTCCCATGCGGTCGCGCAGTCTGCTGCTGTCCGTGCTCGTCGGAGTGATCGTCGCCGGAGCGGGGGCGGGTGTCGCGTCCGCCTCGACCTGTGACGACGCCTGCCGGGTCGACGGTGCCCGCGCCTACGTCGCCGCACTCGCCGACCACGACCCGTCGGCGGTGCCGTTCCACCCACACGCGACCCGGGTCGAGGCGGGGCTGCCGACCGGGTTCTCCGGCGACCAGCTGCGCGCCGACCTGCGGTTCGGCCCCCAGTACCGGATCATCCGCGCCGTCTCCGACGAGACCTACCGCGTGCGCGGGGACGGCGTCGTCGTCGCGGAGTTCACCCTGTCCGTCGGGGCGGGTCCGGTCGGCCTCACGACCGCGCGGGTGCACGAGACCTTCCGTTACGACGACGGCCTGATCCGCGAGATCGTCGCCGACATCCGGATCGGGGGCTGAGCCGGATGCGGGTGACCAGCCGCCGGGGGTTCCTGACCGGGACCGCGCTCGGTGCCGGCGCGCTGGGTGCCGCCGGGACCGCGACCGCCGCGCCGGCCCTGCTGCGCCGTGAGGTCACCGCGATGTCCGCACCGGCCGTCGTCGTCGGGAGCGGGCTCGGCGGGTCGATCGCCGCGGCCCGGCTCGCCGAGGCGGGCGTGCGCACCCTGGTCCTCGAACGCGGCCGCCGCTGGACCACACCGGCCACCGACACGTTCCCGCCGTTCCTGCGCCCGGACCGCCGCTCGTCGTGGCTGACTCCCACGCCGGTGTTCCCCGGCCAGCCGCCGACCCTCTACCGGCCCTACACCGGCCTGTTCGAGAAGGTGTCCGGGCGCGGGATGAGCGTGCTCTGCGGGGCGGGCGTCGGCGGGTCGACGCTGGTGTACGCCGGGGTGTGGATCCGGCCGGACGCGGCGGTGTTCTCCGCGGCGGTCCCCGGCATCGACCACGACGAGCTCGCCGCCGTGCACTACCCGCGCGCCGCCGCCCGGGTCGGGGTCTCGCCGATCCCCGACGACGTCCTGGCCCACCCCGCGCACGTCGGGACCCGGCTGTTCCTGGAGCAGGCCCGCCGTGCCGGGCTGACCGCGCAGCTGCTGCCCAACGCGACCGACTGGGACGTCGTGCGCGCCGAGTTCGCCGGGCGGGCGACGCCGTCGATGTCGGTCGGCGAGTACTTCACCGGCGTCAACTCCGGGGCGCGGCTGTCGGCGGACAAGAACTACCTGCGCGACGCCGAGGCCTCCGGACTGGTCACCGTCGCCCCGCTGCACCGGGTGGTCGACCTGCACGCGGTCGGCGGCGGACGCTACCGGCTCGACGTCGAGCGGATCGACACCGACGGCGTCGTGCGGGAACGGATCGCGCTCACCACCGGGGCGCTGTTCCTCGCCGCCGGGTCGACCGGCACGTCGCGGCTGCTCGTACGGGCCCGCGAGACCGGGACGCTGCCCGACCTCAC
The DNA here is from genome assembly GCF_009864975.1 of Pseudonocardia sp. SID8383. Taxonomy (NCBI): domain Bacteria; kingdom Bacillati; phylum Actinomycetota; class Actinomycetes; order Pseudonocardiales; family Pseudonocardiaceae; genus Pseudonocardia; species Pseudonocardia sp. SID8383. Next base: position 2,191 of record NZ_WWFY01001187.1, on the reverse strand, counting down.
CGCCGACGCCGGCCGGTTCTGGGGCAACAACGGCGACCGCATCCAGCTGCGCGTCGGCGTCCCCGAACCGGCGGGCGGGCCGCAGGCCGGGCCGATGGCGGCCGGCATCCGCCCGCCCACCGACGACCGCGCAGAGGCCGTCACGCTCACCTTCGGTCCCGCGCCGCTGCCGTTCGACGTCCGCGCGATGTCGCTGCCGGGTTTCGGGGCCTGCGACCCGGTGGGCGAGTTCCGCTTCGACGGCGCCACCGGCGAGGCCGTGCTGCACTGGCCGCCCGACGGCGACGCCGACGCCCAGCGCACCGTCCGCGACCTCACCCAGCGGTTGATCGCCCCGGACGCCCCGGTCGGCGCCGGCCTCGGACGGGTCGTCTCCGACGTCGCCTCCCGGCTGCCCGCAGGGCTCTCCGGCCTGGTCGCGCGCGCCGCGGACGCACCCTCCGGGGTCCTCGACCTGGGGGCAGCGGACCCGGTCACCTGGCACCCGCTGGGCGGCGCGGTACTGGGCCGGGTCACCGACGACCGGGGACGCGTGGCCGGGCACCCGGGACTGCACGTCGTCGACGGGGCACTGGTGCCGGGGACGACGGGGAGCACGAACCCGTCGTGGACGATCGCGGCGATCGTGGAGCGGGCGATGGACGGGATCCTGGCCGACGGGCTGTGAGCCCGGCCCGCGGCGCCCCCGTCCGGTCCGCGGCACCCCGTGCGCGGGTCGCCGCGCGAGGTCATGGGACGCCGCGGCACCGGCTCACCAGGTGACCGGCAGCGCCCGCACTCCCCCGGTGACCTGCTCGGCGCGCACGTCCAGGTCCTCCGGGGCGACGGCGAGCCGCAGCCCGGGCAGCCGCCGGAACAGCCGCGCGAACACCGTCGCGAGCTCGGTGCGGGCCAGGCTCGCACCGATGCAGAAGTGGCCGCCGTAGCCGAAGGACACGTGCGGGTTGGGCCGGCGGGTCGGGTCGAAGGCGTCGGCGTCGTCGAACACCTCGGTGTCCCGGTTCGCCGACGCCGTCGAGATCATCACCGCGTCACCGCGGCGGATCGTGACGCCCCCGGCCTCGATGTCGGCGTGCGCGTAGCGCAGCAGCCCGAGCCCGCCGGGGGCCGACATGCGCAGGACCTCCTCGACCGTGCCGTGCAGCCGGCCGTCGACGTCGGCGACGAAGGCGTCCCGGCGGGCGGTGTCGGTGAGCAGCAGGAGCACACCGAGGTCGATGCGCCCGACGGTGGTCTCGTGCCCGGCGAACAACAGCCCGGCGGCGAGCCGGGTCAGCTCGGCCTCCCCGAAGCCGGGGTCCTCGGCCCGGGCTCGTACGAGGTCGGTGACGACGTCCTCCCCCGGGGTCTCCCACTTCGCCGCCGCGAGCCGTCCCATGTAGCCGCGGAACTCGGTCATCGCGGTCTCGGCGTCGCCGCCGGAGCGGATGGTCGCGACCCGCTCGGACAGCCCGCTGAAGTAGCCGCGGTCGGCGAAGGGCACGCCGAGCAGCTCGCAGATGACCAGCACCGGGAGCGGGAACGCGAGGTGGGCGTGCAGGTCCGCGACGCCGTCGGGGGACGTCTCCCTCGCGGCGACGAGGTCGTCGAGACAGCCGTCGACGAGCTCGCCGACGTGGTCGCCGAGGCGCCGCATCCGCTTGGCCGAGAACGCGGGCACCAGCAGCCTGCGCATCCGGTCGTGCTCGGCCTTCTCGGTCTCCACGGTGCCGGTGGGGCCGGCCAGGACCGCGGCCTCGGACACCCGGGCCGCCTGCTCGGGCGCGGGGTGCGAGCGGCCGAGCCGCGGGTCGGCGAACAGGGAGCGCGCCTCGGCGTGCCGGGTGACCAGCCACGCCGGGTCACCGACCGGGGTGCGCACCGGCACGATCGGCCCCTCGCGGCGGAGCACCGCGTACAGCGGCGCGACGTCGATGACGTTCGGACGGTCGAAGGGCAGCTGCGGGGCCTCGGTCGTCGTCACGGCGGAACTCCCTCGTCGTCATGATCGGGACACCGGAACGGTAGCCATCTATCGTTTCGCAGCGCAACAGGCAGGCGCACTCCTCGGCCGACGCGCGGGCATCCGACGGGGGCGCGATGCTGGACCCCATGGCGACAGGGAAACGCATGCAGCGGGCGGCCGTCCTGGCCCTGGCCCTGTTCGCGGTGGGCTGCGCCGCGCCGGCCGACGGCCCGGCCGCACCCGGGC
>NZ_WWFY01001186.1:0-6069 GCF_009864975.1 Pseudonocardia sp. SID8383 | reverse complement strand
GTCCGCGGCCGCCCCGGGGCTGACCTGGCCCGTCACCGCCGGGGAGGTCCCGGGCCCGCCCACCGGGCGGCGACGGTGCGGCCCCCGGCTACCCTGATCCGCGCCCCGCAGCCCGGTCGGCGTCGACGCGCGGACCTGCCGGGGATCGCCGGTTCCCGCCCGGGAACGACCCACGGACCAGGGGAGACGTGTGTCGCAGACCCAGCTCGTGTCGCCCGAGACCCGCCCGCTGCGCGCGTGGCAGCGCAGCGCACTCGCCCGCTACCTCGCGACCTCGCCGCGGGACTTCCTCGCGGTCGCGACCCCGGGCGCGGGCAAGACGACCTTCGCCCTGCGTGTCGCCTCGGAGCTGCTGCGTGACCGGGTCGTCGACGCGATCACCGTCGTCACCCCGACCGAGCACCTGAAGTACCAGTGGGCCGAGTCGGCCGCGGCCGCCGGCGTCGCGCTCGACCCGGAGTTCCGCAACTCCGCGGGCGGTACCTCGCGGGACTACCAGGGCATCGCGATCACCTACGCCGGCGTCGCCGCGCACCCGATGCTGCACCGCAACCGCACCGAGAACCGCCGGATGCTGGTGATCCTCGACGAGATCCACCACGCGGGCGACGCCAAGAGCTGGGGCGAGGGCGTCTACGAGGCGTTCGAGCCCGCCACCCGCCGCCTCGCCCTGACCGGGACGCCGTTCCGCTCCGACGACAACCCGATCCCGTTCGTCGAGTACGTCCCCGACGCCGAGGGCGCCCCGCGCAGCCGGGCCGACCACCAGTACGGCTACGCCGAGGCGCTCGCCGACAACGTGGTCCGGCCGGTCGTCTTCCTGGCCTACTCCGGTACGTCCAACTGGCGCACCAGCGCGGGCGAGGAGATCTCGGCCCGGCTGGGGGAGCCGCTGACCCGCGAGCAGACCGCGATGGCCTGGCGCACCGCGCTGGACCCGTCCGGGGACTGGATGCCCGCGGTGCTCGCAGCGGCCGACCGCCGCCTGCAGAGCCACCGCGACGGCGGCATGCCCGACGCGGGAGGCCTCGTCATCGCCACCGACCAGACGGCCGCCCGTGCCTACGCCGCGCTGCTCACCGGCATCACCGGGGTCCGGCCCGCGGTCGTCCTGTCCGACGAGGCGGGCGGCTCGGACCGGATCGCGGAGTTCTCCCGCTCCACCGAGCGGTGGATGGTCGCGGTCCGGATGGTGTCCGAGGGTGTCGACGTGCCGCGCCTCGCCGTCGGCGTCTACGCCACCAGCGCCTCGACCCCGCTGTACTTCGCCCAGGCCATCGGCCGGTTCGTGCGGTCGCGGCGGCAGGGCGAGACCGCGTCGGTGTTCGTCCCCAGCGTCCCGGTGCTGCTCGGCCTGGCCAGCGAGCTGGAGGCCCAGCGCGACCACGTCCTCGGCAAGCCGCAGCGGCCCGAGGAGGTCTGGAACGACGCCGAGCTCAACGAGGCCAACACGGTCAAGGACGAGCCCGGCGAGCAGGAGAAGGCGTTCACCTCCCTCGGCGCCGACGCCGAGCTGGACCAGCTGATCTACGAGGGCGCCACCTACTCCGCCGACGAGGAGGACTACCTCGGGCTGCCCGGGCTGCTGGAGCCCGACCAGGTGCGCACCCTGCTGTCCCAGCGGCAGGCCGACTGGATCGCGAAGGGCTCGCCGCGCACGGGCGCCCAGGCCCGCGCCACCCCGGCGACCGAGCCCACCCCGCCGCCGGCCGCCGAGCGCGGGCAGAGCGTGCGGGAGCGGCTGCAGACGCTGCGCAAGGAGCTCAACACCCTGGTCGCGCTGCACAACCACAAGACCCGCAAGCCGCACGGGAAGATCCATAACGAGCTGCGGGCGCACTGCGGCGGCCCGCCGGTGGCGATGGCGACCATCGAGCAGCTCGAGGAACGCATCGCGACCCTGCGGTCCTGGCGCTGAGAGCCGCCCTGGCGGGCCGCCGTGTCGCCGGCGGGCCGGAGGACGACGCCGCCCGTGCGGGCGCGGTGGGGGCCGGCCCGGCACCGTCGGGGGACCGGAGAGCCACCACGGCCGGCACGCGGTGATCCACTCCGCGCGCGCTGATCCGCTCGGGGCGCGCGTCCGGACACGCGCGGACCGCGGATCAGCGCGCGAGCTCCGGATCACCGTGCGGACGTCGCGCCGCCGGAGCGGTCAGGACGGGGCGGACCGATCCCGGACGTACGTGGCGGGAACGGGGACGGGTTCGTCGCCGTCGCGGGACCGCAGGGCCACCGCGGCGACGACCAGCGCGATCCCCACGGCCTCCAGCGGCCCCGGCAGCTGACCGAGCACGACGAGCCCGACCAGCGTCGCGGTGGCGGGCAGCAGCGCCAGCAGGACCGCGAATCGGGCCTGCCCGACCCGGCGCAGCACGACCTGGTCCAGCACGTAGGGGATCACCGAGCTGAGCACACCCAGCCCGACGGACAGGCCGAGCACCACCGGATCGGCGAGCGGCGCGAGGTTCGCGAGCCCGAACCCGGTCGCGGCACCCGTACCCCCGGTGAACAGCAGCGGGACCAGGACGACGGCGGCCACGGTGAACCCGGTCGCCAGGTCGTCGATGCCGGAACCGGCCCGCGCGACCCGCTTGCCCAGCACGATGTAGGCCGCCCACATCGCCGCCGCGCCCAGCGCCCACAGCACCCCGGCGGGACTGCCGGACCAGCGCACGTCGGCGATGAGGAGCACGCCCGCCGCGGCGAGGCCGACCGCGCCGACGTCGCGGAACCGGCGCGAGGCGAGCGCCGCGACCACGACCGGGCCGGTGAACTCGACCGCCACCGCGGTGCCGAGCGGCAGCCGCGCGATCGCCTCGTAGTAGGCGACGTTCATCAGCGCCGTGGCCAGCCCGAACGTCCCCGCGCGGACGAGCCGGACGCCGCGCCACGAGTCGCGGCCGGGGCGGCGCCACGCCAGCAGGACCAGCGCGGCACCGATGAGGCGCAGCTCGGCGACCGCCGACGGCGCGAGCCGGTCGAACAGCCCGACGGCCAGCGCGGCCCCCACGTACATCGAGGTCCCACCGGCCAGGAACAGCAACGGAGCGGGAACACGATCGGGCGACGGGCGGGGACTCACCCGGCCACCGTAGACCGCGACACACCGTATTTACCGTGGCGCGCTTGCACGTCGGGCGAGTTGCCCGCATGATTCACACGCAGTCAACTTCATACGCAACCGGTCACCGCGGGTACATCGCGGCGCCACCGAACCGTGCGGCGCACGCCACACGTGACGGACGTCGCGACGCATCCCGGGAACACGTGCAGGGGCCTCGAGCGTCTGTACAGGTGTGGGCGAACCGCTCGTGCGGTCGTCACAGTGATACGGCGGCGAGCGCCCGAAGCCCGCCGCCGCGACGGAGGGAGACCGCTATGCAGCCCGAAACGCTGACCCGGCCCGAACTGACCCTTGCCGACCGTTGCGACCGCTGCGGTGCGGCTGCCAAGGTGCGCGCGATCCTGCCCTCCGGTGGGGAACTCCTGTTCTGCAACCACCACGGCAACGCCCACGCCGCCAAGCTGCGTGAGTCCGGGGTGCAGGTGCAGACCGGGGAGTGACACCCGGGGCGCCACCCGCGCCCCCACACAGACCCTCGAACGGGGCGGGGATCCGATCGGATCCCCGCCCCGTTCGGTATGTCCGGGGGTGCTCAGGACACCGGTGCGAGCGGCTCCGGGCCGGTGCCCGGGGCCCCGCGTGCCCCGGCCGGCCGCGACGGCGCCGGGTCGGCGGGCAGCGGGGTGGCGCCGGTGACGATGTCGGCGGCCCGCTCGGCCACCACCACCACCGGGCCGTAGGTGTTGGCGTTGGGCACGTCCGGGAAGATCGACGCGTCGACGACCCGCAGACCCTCGGTGCCGTGCACGCGCAGCGTCGACGGGTCCACGACGGCGTCGGCGTCGGTACCCATCCGCGCGGTGCTGGTCGGGTGCAGCCCGTTCTGGGCGCGCCGGGACACCCAGGCGAGGATCTCGGCGTCGGAGCGGACACCCTCGCCGGGGAAGGTCTCCCCGGCGTCGAGGCCCGCGAACGCCGGCTGGGTGAGGATCTCCCGGGCCAGGCCGACGGCCTCCACCCAGCGACGCCGGTCGCCGTCGGTGACCAGGTAGTTCTGCACCAGGCGCGGTGGGACGGCGGTGTCGCGGGACACCGCCCGCACCGTCCCGCGGACGTCGCCCGCCATCACCGAGACGTGCATCTCGTAGCCGTGCCCGACCGGCGGGACGTCCGGCGCGAAGCGCATCGCGACCGGCGCGAACAGCATCATGACGTCGGGGATGCCCCCGGCCATCGAGGTGGAGGCGAACCCGCCGATCTCGAAGTGGTTGCTGGCCCCGATCCCGGTGCCCGAGACGAGCCAGCGGGCCGCCGCGGCGGGCAGCCGGTGCGGGGCCCGGTGCGGGGCCAGCGAGATGGGCTGGGAGCAGGCGTGCTGCAGGTGCACCGCGAGGTGGTCCTGCAGGTTCGCGCCGACCCCGGGCAGCGCCACCCGGGTCTCGACGCCGATCCCGGCAAGGTGCTCCGGGTCGCCGAAGCCGGACACCTGGAGCAGTTGCGGGGTGGCGATGGAGCCGGCGGCGAGCAGGGTCTCGCCGGCGTCGACGTCGCGGAGGGTGCCGTCGGCGGCGCGGTAGCGGACGCCGATGACCCGGGTACCGCGGGCGTCGGTGCGCAGCGCGCGGACCAGGGCGCCGGTGCGGACGGTCAGGTTGGGCCGCGAGTCGGCGACCGGGTGCAGCCAGGCGTCGGTCGCCGAGAAGCGGCGCCCGCGCGAGATCGTGCGCTCGGTGCGGGAGAAGCCCTCCTGGACCGGGCCGTTCGTGGAGTCGAGCAGCGCGTGCCCGGCCTGCTGCGCCGCGGCCAGGAACGCCGCGTTCAGCGGGCCCGCGGCCGGGGCGCGCTCGAGGACCTGCGGCCCGTGACCGCCGTCGGTCAGCGGGGTGCCGCGCTCGGACATCCGCCGCTCCAGGCGGCGGAAGTAGGGCAGCAGGTGGGCCGAGCTCCACTGCTCGCAGCCGGGCAGGCGGGACCAGCGGTCGTAGTCGCCCGGGTGGGCCCGCTGGTAGACCATCCCGTTGATGCTGCTGCTGCCGCCCAGCACCTTCCCGCGCGGGACGGCGATCCGGCGCCCGGCCAGACCGGCCTCGGGTTCGGTGACGTAGCACCAGTCGTAGCGGGGGTTGCCCCACGCCTTCGACAGCGCGGCGGGCATCCGGATGATCGGGTCCCAGCGGTGGTCGGGCCGGCCCGCCTCGAGCATCAGCACCCGGCGCGTGGGCTCCTCGGTGAGCCGGGCGGCCAGCACCGCCCCCGCGGATCCCCCGCCGACGATGACGACGTCGTACCGGCCCATGCGCGCCCTCCACACCCACTGTCGGGATTGCCCTGTTCGAGGGAGCAACCCCCCTTGCGTGGATCACGGTACGCCGCGCCCACCGGCCGTCGCCGCCACCCCCGTAGGCTCGATGGTGTGACGACGACCGAGCGTGACGCCGAGGACGGAGCGGACCTCCGCGATGCCGCCGCGGACGACGCCGACGCCGCTTTGGCCGCCCTCGCCGCCCAGCTGGAGGCGTCGGTCGCCGAGCTGTCCTCGGCCCGTGAACGGGTGGCCGAGCTGCAGGAGCTGCGCTCTCAGGGGTTGAGCTGGCGGGCGATCGTCCCGCGCGAGGCACGGCCGCTGATCGTGGAGACCCTCACCCGCACCCTCGACGGCCTGGGCGCCGTCGGTGGCCGGTTCCGCCGCGAGGAGGCCGTCGCGCTGCACGGCGAGGGCGAGACGATCGCCGGGATCGGCAGGCTGTTCGGGGTCAGCCGCCAGCGCGTATCGGCCTACCTGCAGGAACACCAGCAGCTCCTCGAACGGTGTGCGGACCGCCAGGACCGGCCGGAAGCCTGACCCCGGGTCAGCCCTGGTCGTGCCTGCGGTGCCGCGCCTGCCGCTGGGCGGGCACTCGCGGCGCCACCGGCACCACGGGGGAGCGGCGGGCCGCCGGGATCAGCGCGGTGCGGTCAAGCGCGTCGGGCTGTTCCGGCACCGACGGCGGCGCGGCGCGCAGCTG
>NZ_WWFY01001185.1:0-2714 GCF_009864975.1 Pseudonocardia sp. SID8383 | reverse complement strand
GCCGGACGGGACCGCCCGCCCGGCCCGGCGGTGGGCGGCGCTGCTCGCCCGGCCGCTCGTGGTCGTCGTCGCGCTGACGACGCTGTACCTGGTCGTGTCCTCCCGCGAGCTCGACTCGATCGAGGCCCGCAGTCTCGACGCCGCCTACATCGCGAGCCGCACCTGGCAGCACGTCTGGCTGACCGCCGTCGTGTCGGTGCTGGTGCTGGTGATCGCGGTGCCGCTGGGCGTGCTGCTGACCCGCGAGGCCACCCGCCGCTTCGCCGGGCCGGTGCTGACCGTGGCCAACATCAGCCAGGCGATCCCGTCGATCGGTCTCATCGTGCTGTTCGCGGTGGCGTTCCTGACCCTGCCGGTCACCGTGATCGCGGTGCTCGCCTTCGTCCTCCACGGGATCCTGCCGATCGTCCGGAACACCATCGCCGGGCTGGAGCAGGTCGACCGCTCGGTGATCGAGGCGGCCCGCGGGATGGGGATGACCCGGCGCGGTGTGCTGTTCTCCGTCGAGCTGCCGCTCGCGGTCCCGGTGATCCTGGCCGGCGTCCGGACCACGCTGACGATCACCACCGGCACCGTCGCGCTCGCGACGTTCATCGGCGCCGGCGGGCTGGGCGACATCATCTCCAACGGTCTGGCGTCCAACCGCACCCTCGTCCTGGTCACCGGCAGCGTGCTGGTCGCGGCGCTCGCGCTGCTCATCGACTGGCTGGCGGGCCTCGCCGAGGACGTCCTGCATCCGAAGGGGCTCTGAGATGACCACCCGTTTCCCGCGCCGCGCGCTGCCCGGCCTGCTCGCCGGGGTCGCGGCACTCGTCTCGGGCTGCGGCGCCGCGGCCGCCGTCGCCGGCCCGTCGCCGCAGCAGCTGCGCGGCGGGTCCCTGGCCCGCGACGTCGACCTGTCCGGCGCCGAGCTGGCCGTCGGCTCGAAGGAGTTCACCGAGCAGCGGGTGCTCGGCGCGATCACCCTGCTGGCGCTGCAGGCCTGCGGGGCCCGCACCGTGGACCGGACCGGCCTGTCCGGCTCCACGATCGTCCGTGCGGCCCTGGAGCAGGGCGACGTCGACGTCTACTGGGAGTACGCCGGCACCGGCTGGACGTTGTTCCTGGGCAACGACATGACCATCCCCGGTGAGCGGGCGCTCTACGACGCCGTCGCCGCCCAGGACCTCGAGCGGAACGACGTCGCCTGGCTCGGGCCCGCCCGCTTCGGCAACCAGTACGCCGTCGCCCGCCGCGGCGACGCCGACGGCCCGCTCGCGCAGGTCCGGACGCTGTCCGACCTGGGGCCCTACTTCGCCGCCGATGAGTCCCGGGCGACGTTCTGCGGGGCCGCGGAGTTCCTCGACCGCGAGTTCGCCGACATGCAGGCCGCCTACGGCATCACGTTCCCGGCCTCGCAGACCTACCAGAACGACTTCGCGCTGAACTTCGTCAACGTCGCCCGGTCCAGCCCGTGCGACCTCGCGGAGGTGTTCACCACCGACGCGCGGATCCGCTCGCTCGACCTCGTCGTGCTGGCCGATGACCGGAACTTCTTCACCACCCAGCTGGCCGCGCTGACCTGCCGGGCGGAGACCGTGGACCGGTACCCGCCGCTGCGGGCCCTGGCCGCGACGCTGGGCGAGCTGCTCACCGTCGAGGTGATGATCGAGCTCAACGGGCTCGTCGACCTGGAGGGCCGCAGCGCCACGTCGGTCGCCCAGCAGTTCCTCGCCGGCCACGGCCTCATCGGGGCCTGACCCACGGAACGCGCGACGGCCCGGTCCGCACAGTGTGCGTACCGGGCCGTCGCGAGGAGCCGGGGGAAGGTCAGCCGACCTTCTCGATCAGCGCGGCGCGCTGACGGTCGCCGAGGCCGGCGGCACGGCGCGACACGTCGATGCCGGCCTCCTCCATCACCTTGGAGACCTTCGCCGGGCCCCAGCCCGGGACGCTCTTGAGCAGGTCCGCGACCTTGGTCTTCCCGACGATCTGGTCGGTCTTCGCGCGACCCAGCACCGCGGGGATGGTCTCCTCGCCGCTGGCGATCTTGTCGCGGAGCTCCTTGCGGGCGGTACGGGCCGCAGCCGCCTTCTTGAGCGCCTCGGCGCGCTGCTCCGGGGTCAGGGTGGGCAGAGCCATCGCTGACAACTCCTCTCGGTTCACGCACCCCGCTCACCGGGGTGGACTGCCATCTCCGATCGCGGTACAGACTGGCAGAGACATCGCCACGACCTGCGGGAACCCCCTCCTCAGGGCGTGTCGGCCCTGTTCCACGCCGTCCGTGGCGCTGCTCACCGCACCCGGGCGACCGCCCGTCGCACGGCGCGGGGGCGGGACTGTTGCCGCAGGTCAGCGGCATGAAAGCGCGAAAGCGGTGACGATGGGCTCACCCGTCGAGCACGGAGCGCAGTCCCGTGACGTCCCAGAGGGTGCGGACCTCGTCGATCCGGCCCTGCCGCACCCGCACCAGCTGCACCGCCAGCACCTCCGCCGCGCGTCCGGTGGGGGCGAGCCCGGGCACCAGCCACGGCAGTTCCCGGTCGTGGGTGAAGCCGACGCGGACCTCGTCGACCACCCGGCGGACGTCGACGGTGCGCGACACCCGGGTCCGGGTCAGCCCGGACGGCCGGGCCGCGGCGAGGGCGGCCAGGTGCGCGACGACCGCGTCCCGGCCGTGGCCCCCGGCGCCGGTCGGCAGTTCGGTCCAGCTCACGTCGGTGGCCAGCGCGGCC
>NZ_WWFY01001184.1:0-2840 GCF_009864975.1 Pseudonocardia sp. SID8383 | reverse complement strand
CCGAGCCGTGGACCGGCGCCAAGGCGGCGGAGGCTCGCGGCGGGGCCGGCTACGGCCCGATGGCCGGCGGCGTCCCGGGCGGTCGCGGCGAGACCCGGGACCACCGCAACCGCTACGTCGTCCCCACCGACGAGGTGTTCGACGTCGGGATCACCGCGACCGACGCGGTGCTCGCGCCCGAGGACCCCGGGCGTTGATCAGCCCGGCAGCACCGGCCGCCACGGCTCGGTGTGCCGGTACCAGGCCCACCGCTTGATCTCCCGCGGGTGCGCGACGCCGTCGCGGACGGGCGTCGCACCCGTCGTCCCGATCTGGATCGCCCGCCCGGTCGTGCCGGTCACCCCGCGGCCCGCCCGCACGTGCACGCCCTCGGGCCCCGCGTCGACGACGAGCAGCTTCACGCGGCCGTGCAGCACGCGCGTCGCGTCGCAGTAGGCCTCGCCGTAGAGGTCGGGGATCTCCCCGCGGCCGGCGAGGACGCCCCCATTGTCGTCGCGCACCAGCGGCATCTCGCGTGCGGTGCCGGACCGGGCGAGGGCGACGGCGTCGTCGAACCGGGTCGGGAGGCCCCAGTTCGCGGCGGCCCGCGACCGCCGGGACACCGGCAGGTAGGCGACCTCGGTCGCGAGCGCGTCCCGCCGGAGCAGCCGGAGGAGCACGGCGGCGAGGTCCGCGTCGTCACCGTGGACGATCAGTCGCGGCACCGGGAGCAGGACGTCGACCTCCGCCTTCCCGGGGCGCGGGCCCACGGTGACCGAACGCACCGCGGGATCGGACACCAGCGACGACGGTGGGCGTTCACGTCGCGCGCCGGGCCGGATACCGTGGAAGGGAAGCCGGTGACGCCGCTGCGGCAGGCAGTCGAGGAGAACCGCTTCGGGATCGGTCGGAACCACTGATCGAGTACCCTCCTCGCCGCGGAAACCGGAAATCACGCCCGGTCCCGCGACCGTGACGAGCGTGTGTGAACTGGAGTCTCTTACATGCCCGCAATCGTGTTGATCGGCGCCCAGTGGGGCGACGAGGGCAAGGGCAAGGCGACCGACCTGCTGGGCGGGCAGTTCGGCTGGGTCGTCCGCTACCAGGGCGGCAACAACGCCGGGCACACCGTCGTCACGCCGGACGGCCGCGACTTCGCGCTGAAGCTCATCCCGTCCGGGATCCTGTCCCCGGGCGTGAAGAACGTGATCGGCAACGGGGTCGTCGTGAACCCCGAGGCGCTGATCGAGGAGAAGGCCGGGCTGGAGCGGCGCGGCGTCGACACCTCCGGCCTGCTGATCTCGGCCGACTCGCACCTGATCATGCCGTACCACGTGGCGATCGACCGGGTCACCGAGCGCTACCTGGGCAAGGCCAAGATCGGCACGACCGGCCGCGGCATCGGTCCCGCCTACCAGGACAAGGTGGCCCGGGTCGGCGTCCGCGCCGCGGACCTGCTCGACGAGAAGATCCTGCACCAGAAGGTGGAGGCCGCCCTCGAGCTGAAGAACCAGATCCTGGTCAAGGTCTACAACCGGCGCGCGCTGGACTTCAACGAGGTCGTCGACACCGTCCTGGAGCAGTCGAAGGAGTTCGCCGACAAGATCGTCGACACCCGGCTGCTGCTGAACGAGGCCCTGGAGCGCGGTGAGACGCTGCTGCTCGAGGGCTCGCAGGGCACCCTGCTCGACGTCGACCACGGCACCTACCCCTTCGTGACCAGCTCGAACCCGACCGCGGGCGGCGCGTCGGTCGGTTCCGGCATCGGCCCGAACAAGATCACCCGGGTGATCGGGATCCTGAAGGCCTACACGACCCGCGTCGGCTCCGGTCCGTTCCCGACCGAGCTGCACGACGAGATGGGCGAGTTCCTGCGCAAGACCGGCGGCGAGGTCGGTGTGAACACCGGCCGTGCGCGGCGCTGCGGCTGGTTCGACGCCGTCATCGGGCGCTACGCGGTGCGGGTCAACGGCATCACCGACCTCTTCCTGACCAAGCTGGACGTGCTGTCGGGACTGGAGTCGGTGCCGATCTGCGTCGGCTACGAGGTCGACGGCCACCGCGTCGACGAGATGCCGATGACCCAGACCGGTTTCCACCACGCCGTCCCGGTCTACGAGGAGATGCCCGGCTGGGTCGAGGACCTCTCCGGTGCCCGCACCTGGGAGGACCTGCCCCCCGCCGCGCGGGCCTACGTGCAGCGGATCGAGGAGCTCACCGGCGCGCCGGTGTCCGCGATCGGCGTCGGCCCCGGGCGGGACCAGACGATCACCCGCTGACCGGCTGCGCCGGCGGCGTCACGACGACCGCCGGCGTTCGTCGCGGACCGGTGTCACCAGGATCGCGGCCAACGGTGCCGCGGCGGCGATCGCGAACGCCGCCGCGTAGCCGGTCGCGCCGACCAGGGCGCCGAGCGCGGCCGGGACCACCGATGCGACGGCGTTCTGGCCGGTGTTCTGCACCCCCAGCGCGCGCCCCGACCAGGCGGGTCCGGCGATCTCGGCGGTGCTGGTGAACGCCAGCCCGTTCGGGGCGACCGTCACCACCGCCCCGACGGCGAGCATCGTCACTGCCAGCCATCCGGCGACGGCGTCGCCGAGCGCGAACAGCAGCAGCACCGCGGCCGCGGCGGCCGCGACCTGGCGCATCGGGCGCAGCCGGGACCCGACCCGGTCCGACCAGACCCCGGTCGCGATCCGACCGACCGCCCCGGCGATCTGCCCACCGGCGACGAACGCGCCCGCCGCCGCCACGTGCCACCCCTGCTCGCGGACCAGGTACTCGGTCGCGAACGACGCCACCGCGAACTGCGAGACCACCAGCAGTGCACTCGCGCCGTGACATGCCCGGCGCGCAGTGGT
>NZ_WWFY01001183.1:0-2900 GCF_009864975.1 Pseudonocardia sp. SID8383 | reverse complement strand
CTCGACGGCGTCGGACCAGGCGGCGGGACGGCCCCGGCCCCACCAGCCGCGCGGCTCGCGGTTCCCGGCGAGGACGACCCCGACGTGCACGGGCTGGTCGGGCAGCGCGGCGCGCAGGGCGGCGTACTCGGCGTCGGACGGACGGCCCGTGATGGCCGGGTCGGGCATCGCGGGGGTGGTCTCCCCCGGCTGCACGACCTGCGCGATCGCGTACAGCGCGAGGTCCTCGGCGCCGCGGGAACGGTTGCGCACCAGCATGTCCAGCAGGCCGGGGAGCAGGGTCGTCGTGAGCCGGGACCGCTCGGCGTCGAGCGGGTTGGTGACGGCCACGGTGCGGCGGCGCTCGTCGTCGGCGGGCAGGCCCAGGTCGTCCCACACGGCGTCGGAGACGAACGGGAACGGCAGCACCTCGACGTGCCCGGCCTCGGCCAGGGCGCGCGACACCGCGCGGCGGCGCCGCTGGGCGGCGGTCAGGCCACGGCCGGCCGGGGCGGTGGGCAGCACGGAGGGGATGGCGTCGTAGCCCTCCAGGCGCAGCACCTCCTCCACCAGGTCGGCGGCCATGGTGAGATCCGGGCGCCAGGTCGGCGGGGTCGCGACGACGACGCCCTCGCCACCGGCACCGGTGTCCAGCGCGACGGCGCAGCCGACCTGGGTCAGGCGGCGCACGGTGGCCCCGCGCGGGTAGTCGACGCCGGCGACACGGTCGGGCATCGACAGCGGCATCCGCACGCTCGCGACGGCGGGGACCCCGCCGGCGTCGGTGCGGCCGTCGGCGAGGGTCCCGCCGCCGAGCTCGACGAGCAGCTGCGCGGCGCGCTCGGCCGCGACCGGCGGCAGCGCGGGGTCCACCACCCGCTCGAACCGCTTGGACGCCTCGCTGGGCAGCTTGTGCCGGCGCGCGGCGCGCGCGATCACCGGTGGGGAGAAGTGCGCGGCCTCCAGCAGCACGTCGACGCGGGCGCCGTCGGCGAGGTCCTCCGGCGCGGGGATCTCGGTGGACGCGCCGCCCATGACACCGGCGAGCCCGATCGGGCCGGAGTCGTCGGTGATGAGCAGGTCGTCGGTGTCCAGCGCACGGGTGTGGCCGTCGAGGGTCTGCAGCTTCTCCCCCGTCGTCGCGCGGCGGACCTCGATGGTGCCGGTCAGGCGGGTCGCGTCGTAGGCGTGCAGCGGCTGGCCGAGGTCGAGCATCACGAAGTTGGTGACGTCGACGATCAGCGAGATCGGCCGCATCCCGGCCGAGAGCAGCGCGCGCTGCATCCACCAGGGGCTGGGCGCGGCCGGGTCGACGCCGTCCACCCGGCGGGCGACGAACCGCGGGCAGGCGTCGGTGTCGGCGAGCCGCACCGGCCACGCGTCGCCGGTGGTGTCCGGGACGGTGACCCGGGTGACCGGGTCGGTGTAGTCGGCGTCGAGCGAGGTCGCGAGCTCGCGGGCGAGACCGCGGACGGCGAAGCAGTAGCCCCGGTCCGGGGTGACGGCCAGCTCGACGACGGGCTCGGACAGGCCGAGGACGTCGAGGGCGTCGTCGCCGGGCTCGGCGGTGCCGGGCGGCAGTACGAGGATGCCGCCGCTCTCGGCGCCGAGGCCGAGCTCCTTCGCCGAGGCGATCATGCCGTCGGAGACCTTGCCGTACGTCGTGCGCTGGGCGATCGCGAAGTCACCGGGCAGCACCGCACCCGGCTCGGTGACGACGACGAGGTCGCCGACCGCGAAGTTGCGGGCGCCGCACACCACGTAGCGGTGGCGCTGCCCCTCGAAGCCCACCCGGCAGTACCGGATCGGCTTCTTGAACCCGGTGAGCTCCTCGATCTCCTCGACCCGGGCGACCGTGACCGGCCCGGTGACCGCGGGGGCCGGGTGGATCTCCTCGACCTCCAGTCCGACGCGGACGAAGGCGTCGCCGATCGCCTCGGGACCGGCGGGCAGCGCCGCCGGGTCGATGTGCCGGGCGAGCCAGGACGCGGACACTCGCACTGCTCAGAACTCCTCGTGTGGAAGCGGGGTGGGCCGGGTCAGACGCCGAACGCGGTCGAGAAGCGCACGTCGCCCTCGACCATGTCCCGCATGTCCGGGATGCCGTTGCGGAACATCAGGGTCCGCTCGATGCCCATGCCGAACGCGAAACCGGAGTAGACGTCGGTGTCGACGCCGCAGGCGCGCAGGACGTTGGGGTTGACCATGCCGCAACCGCCCCACTCGACCCAGCCGGGGCCGCCCTTCTTCTGCGGGAACCACAGGTCCACCTCGGCCGAGGGCTCGGTGAACGGGAAGTACGACGGCCGCATCCGGGTGCCGGCCTCCGGGCCGAACACCGCGCGGGCGAACGCGTCGAGCGTCCCCTTCAGGTGGGCCATGGTCAGCCCGCGGTCGACGGCGAGGCCCTCGACCTGGTGGAACACCGGGGTGTGGGTGGCGTCGAGCTCGTCGGTGCGGAAGGTCCGGCCGGGGCAGGCCACGTAGACCGGCAGCTCGCGCTCCAGCAGCGACCGGACCTGCACCGGCGAGGTGTGCGTGCGCAGCACCGTGCCCGAGTCCTGCCCGCGCTCGGGGTCACCCAGGTAGAAGGTGTCCTGCATGGTGCGGGCGGGGTGGTCCTTGCCGAAGTTGAGCGCGTCGAAGTTCAGCCACGACGCCTCGACCTCGGGACCCTCCGCGACCTCCCAGCCCATCCCGACGAAGATGTCGGCGATCCGCTCGGACAGCTGTGTGATGGGGTGGCGCGCACCGCGCGGGCGACGGTCCCAGGGCAGCGTGACGTCGACGGCCTCCTCGGCCAGCACCCGGGCGTCGCGCTCGACGAGCAGGACCTCGCGGCGCGCGTCGAACGCGGCCTGGGCCTCCGCGCGGGCGGCGTTGACCCGCTTGCCGGCGTCGGCGCGCTCGGGGCCGGGCAG
>NZ_WWFY01001182.1:0-3364 GCF_009864975.1 Pseudonocardia sp. SID8383 | reverse complement strand
CTGGCCCCGTCGCTCGCGGCCTCCGTACTGGGCCGCGACGACCTGTTCAGCGGCGCCCTGGCCGTCGCCGTCTACCACCTCGCGGGACCGGCGGCGGGGCTCGCGGCCGCCCGGCTGCCCGCCGCACGCGCGCTGGCCGGCGGGGCCGTCGTGCTGGCGGCCGGCACCGCCGGGTTCGTCGGCGCGATCGCCCTCGGGAGCTTCGCCGCCTACCTCGCCGCCGCGGTCGCGGCCGGGGCCGGGTTCGGCGTCGCGTTCGCCGGCGCGATCCGGGTCCTGCTCGACCGGAGCCCGGAGGGCACGCGCGCCGGCACCCTCGCCGCGGTCTACCTGTACTGCTACCTCGCCGCCGCCGTGGCGAGCCTGCTGGCGGGGGCCGCGGTCGACGTGTGGGGCCTGGCGCCGGTGGCGTCGGTCCTGTGCGCTGTGGTCGTGGTGATGTCGGTCGTGGGCGCCGCCGGGGCCGCGCTCCGGCTCCGCAGCTCGGTGGACCCGGGGTGAGCGCCGCGTCGGCGCCCGGCCGGGACTGCGCGAGCCGCCACGGCCGTCAGTCGATGAGGTCCATCCCGGTGCCGGTGCGGCCCTGCTCCGGGGGCCGTGCGCCGCCGTAGTTCGGGCCGTACTGGCCGCGCCAGATCTGGCTGCGCCCGCGCCCGACGACGCCGAGCGCGTTGTTCAGGGTGGTCTCCAGCTCGCCCAGGGTGGTGTCGACGTAGTCGTCGCACTCCCGGCGCAGCCGGTCGGCCTCGGCGTGCGCGCCGTCGACGATCCGGCCGGCCTCGGCGTGCGCGGAACGGACGACCTCGGTCTGGGACACCAGCCGGGTCTGCTCGTTCTGCCCGTCGGCGATGAGCCGGTCGTGCGCGGCCCGGCCGGCGTGGCTCATCCGCTCGGCCTCGTCCCGGGCCCGGTCGGTGACCTCGGCGTACTGGCGGCGGCCCTCGGCGACCGCGCGCTCCGCCTCGTGGCGGGCCTCGGCCAGGGTGCGCCCGGCCTCCTCCTGCGCCTCGGCGACGAGCCGCTCGGCCTCGGTGCGCGCGTTCTGCAGCGTCTCCTCGGCCTCGGCGTTCGCCGCGGTCCGGGTCTCCTCCGCCTCGCGCTCGGCCTCGGACACGACGTCGTCGCGCCGGTCGAGCACGTCCTGGGCGTCGTCCATCTCGCCCGGGATCGCCTCGCGGACGTCGTCGAGGAGCTCCAGCACGTCGCCGCGCGGGACCACGCAGTTCGACGTCATCGGGACGCTGCGCGCCTCCTCGACGATCGTCACCAGCGCGTCCAGCGACTCGAAGACCCGGTACACGAGACGGATCCTCTCACCGTCGCGGGCGCGGACCCGTTATTGGGCGCCGCTCCCGCGTGTCAGGCGAGCCGGTCCAGCAGCCGGGTGTGCACGCTCGGCGGGAGGAACGCGGTGACGTCGCCGCCGCCGCGGGCGACCTCCTTGACCAGCGAGCTCGACACGTAGACCTGACCGGGCGCACCGGGCAGGAACAGCGTCTCGACCCCGGTCAGGTGCCGGTTCATGTGCGCCATCGGGAGCTCGTAGTCGTAGTCCGTCGCCCCGCGCAGGCCCTTGACCATCGCCTGGGCACCGCGCTCGCGGCAGTAGTCGACGACCAGACCCTGGAACGACTCGACCCGCACGCCCGGCAGGTCCGCGGTGATCTCGGTGAGCATCGCGACGCGCTCGTCGACGGAGAACAGCCCCTCCTTGCGGGGGTTCACCAGGATCGCGACGAACACCTCGTCGAACAGCGCCGCGGTGCGGGCGATGACGTCGAGGTGACCGACCGTCGGCGGGTCGTAGGAACCGGGGCAGACGGCGCGACGGACCTCGGGCATGGCCGGAACCTATCAGCCGGTGATCACCGGTCAGGCCCAGCTGCGGTCCAGCGACATGTGCAGCTCGTAGCGGTCACCGCGGTAGCGCGACACGGTGTACTCGACCGGCCGGTCGCCGGAGCTCGAGGTCCGGTCGAACACCAGGATCGGGCGCCCGGCGGGGATCCCGAGCAGGACCGCCGAGGCCTCGTCTGCCTGCTGGGCGGCGACGGTCTGCTCGGCGCGGTCGATGGGGAGCCGGTAGTGCTCCTGCAGGATCCCGTAGACCGAGCCGCTGAGGTCGTGGACGTCGAGGTCGGGGACCTGTTCGGCGTCGTACCAGGCGTCGTCGATCGACATCGGCACCCCGTCGGCGACCCGCAGCCGCCGCAGGTGCCAGCACCGGCCGTCGGGCCCCTGGCCGAGCGCGCGGACGGCCTCCGGCGGTCCGGTGGTGAGCGCGACCTCGAGGACGACCGTGGTCGGGGTCAGCCCGAGCCTGCGCATGTCGTCGTGGAAGGACGCGAGGTGCAGCCGGGAGCGCGCGGTGCGGGCGGCGACGTAGGTGCCCTTGCCGCGGACCCGGGTCAGCAGCCCGTCGCGCTCCAGCTCGCCGACGGCGGCCCGCACCGTCACCCGGCTCACGCCGTGGTCCAGACACAGCCTGCGCTCGCTGGGGAAGGCGTCGCCCGGTGCGAAGTCCCGCGCGATCGTCTCCGCGAGCAGGATGCGGAGCTGTTCGTGCTTGGGCACGACCCCGTCGCCGATCCGGACCTCGCCGTTCATGGTGCTGTCCACCGTAGCCACTACCGCCCCCGTCCCGGTGCGCCGACCTGTCCGGTGGCGACGGGCCCGGCCCGCTCCCCGGCGGCCGCCCGGTCGAGCACGAGCGTGCAGCGCGGGTGGTCGCGCAGCACGGTCGCGGGCACGTCGGTCGTGACCGGTCCGGACACCGTCGCCGCCACGGCCGCGCGCTTGCCCGCCCCGGTCGCGACGAGCACGATCCGCCGGGCCTCCATGATCGTGGCCGGTCCCTGGGTGAGCACCCGGTGCGGCACGTCCGCGGGACGGTCGAAGAAGCGGGCGTTGTCGGCGCGGGTCCGCTCGGTCAGCGTCGCGACCCGGGTGCGCGAGCCGAACGCCGAGCCGGGCTCGTTGAACCCGATGTGCCCGTTGCCGCCGATACCGAGGATCTGCAGGTCCACCGGGCCGCACGCGGCGAGCAGCCGTTCGTAGTCCGCCGCGGCCTCGGCCGGGTCCGCGCGGGTGCCGTCCGGGGCGTGCACCGCGGCCGGGTCGATGTCGAGATGGTCGGTGAGCTCGCGGCGGATGACCTCGCGGTAGGACTGCGGGTGCCCCGCGGGCAGGCCCAGGTACTCGTCGAGCAGGAAGGCGCGGGCCCCGGCGAAGGACAGCCCCTCGTCGCGGTGACGGCGGACCAGCTCGGCGTAGGCGGGCAGCGGGGAGCTGCCGGTGGCGAGCCCGAGGGTCGGCGGCCGGCCGGTGCCGCGGGCCAGGACGTCGGCGACGGCGTCGGCGACCG
>NZ_WWFY01001181.1:0-13843 GCF_009864975.1 Pseudonocardia sp. SID8383 | reverse complement strand
GCCGGCGGTCGGCGGGGCGGCGCACCGCCCGGGAGAACGTCGCCGACCTGCTCGACCCCGACAGCCTCGTCGAGTACGGCGCGCTGACCCTGGCGGCGCAGCGGGCCCGGCGCAGCACCGCCGAGCTCGTCGCCCGCACCCCCGCCGACGGGATCGTCACCGGCACCGGGACCGTCGGCGGACGCCCGGTCGCCGTGCTGGCCTACGACTACACCGTGCTCGCCGGCACCCAGGGCGTGCTCAACCACCGCAAGACCGACCGGCTCCTCGAGCTCGCCGAGCGCGACCGGCTGCCGGTCGTCGTGTTCGCCGAGGGCGGCGGCGGGCGGCCGGGGGACACCGACACCTCCGCCGTCACCCAGCTCGACGTGCCGACCTTCCGGCTGTTCGCCCGCCTGCGTGACCGGGTCCCGACCGTCGCGGTCGTCGCCGGCTACTGCTTCGCCGGCAACGCGGCCCTGGCCGGGGCCTGCGAGCTGATCGTCGCGACCGAGGGCAGCAGCCTGGGCATGGGCGGCCCGGCGATGATCGAGGGCGGCGGGCTCGGCGTCGTCGCCCCCGGTGACGTCGGCCCGATGCCGGTGCAGTGGGCGAACGGCGTGGTCGACCTGCTCGTGCCCGACGACCGGGCCGCGGCCGCCGCGGCCCGCCGGTACCTGCGCCACGTCGCCGGGGACCCGGTGGCCGGCGGGCACGCCGACCAGCGGCTGCTGCGCCACCTGGTGCCGGAGAACCGGCTGCGCGCCTACGACGTCCGCCGCGTCGTCGACACCCTGTGCGACACCGGCTCCGTCGTCGAGCTGCGCGGCGGGTTCGGCGCGGGGCTGGTCACCGCACTGGCCCGGCTCGACGGCCGCGCCGTCGGCGTGATCGCCAACGACCCCGAGCACCTCGGTGGCGCGATCGACGGCGACGCGGCGGACAAGGCCGCCGCGTTCCTGGCGCTGTGCCAGGCCCGCGGGCTGCCGGTCGTGTCGCTGTGCGACACCCCGGGGTTCATGGTCGGCCCGGACACCGAGCGCACCGCGACCGTCCGCCGGTTCGGGGCGATGTTCGTCGCCGGCGCACGGCTGACGGTGCCGCTGGTGACGGTCGTGCTGCGCAAGGGCTACGGCCTCGGCGCGATGGCGATGGCCGGCGGCGACCTGCACGCGCCGGTGCTCACCGTGGCCTGGCCGACCGGCGAGTTCGGCGGGATGGGCCTGGAGGGTGCGGTCCGCCTCGGCTTCCGCGACGAACTGGCCGCGATCACCGACGAGACCGCGCGGCGGGCCCGCTACGACGAGCTCGTCGCCGGGTACTACGAGCGGGGCAAGGCGCTCGGCGTGGCGACGGTGTTCGAGATCGACGACGTCATCGACCCCGCCGACACCCGGGCCGTGGTCTCCCGCGCGCTGCGCGGGCGCTGACCGGCGCCGGTGGTCAGGACGGCTCCGCCCCGTCCGTGGACGGCTCCGCGGCGTCGGGTGCGACCGTGGGACCCGCGCTCGTGGTCTTCACGTTGCGCACGATGTCGCGGCCGAAGGTGACGTCGACCCGCTCGGCCACGGCCAGCTCCAGCACGGCGATCATGACCTCGCCGGAGATGCGGCGCATCCGCTCGATCGTCTCGTAGACACGCGGCCACTGGTCGTCGGGACGGCCCTCGGCGTCGAAGGGCTGCCAGATCTCGCCGAGGAACAGATCGACGTAGAGCCGGGCGACGGCGTCGGCGTGCTTGCGCAGCTGCTCGACGACGTCGAGCGAGCGGGTGATCGGGATGCCGAGACCGGTCAGCTCGGCCGCGGCGTTCATCAGCCGCGGGCTGATCTCCTCGTAGGTGTCGTCGCCCAGCTCGCGCAGCAGGCCCATCTTGACCCCGCGCTTGGCGACGCCGACGTCGGTGCTCTCGTACCGTTCGGCGAGCTCGGCGAGGTGCACGATCTGCCGGTCCTCGGGCGCGAACAGCGCGCGGACGGTCCGGATGAACTGCACGACCTGCTCGGTGGAGCCACCGGTGGTGTCGAGCAGCTTCTTGATCGTGTCGAGCTTGACGCCCTCGTCCTGCAGGTCCTGGATCAGCTCCAGACGTGCCGCGTGACCGGGGCCGTAGTAGCCCGTCCGGGCCTTGACCTGCGGCGGGGGCAGCAGCCCCCGGGACTGGTAGGCGCGGATGTTGCGCACCGTGACACCGCTGGACCGCGCCAGCTCGTCGATGGTGCGCCAGTCCGCCGACTCCGGGTCCTCGACCATGACACGGAGAATAACAGGCGAGCATGTGACACAGGATCCAGGCGACCCCGGTTGCTATGTGACATCGAGCAGTGCACTGTTGATGTCATGTTCCGATCCGCTCCTGGCACGACCTCGCGCCGCCGGGGCCTGCTGGCCGCCGCGAGCGCCCTCACGACCCCGCTGCTGCCCGAGGACTTCCTGACACTGGTCGACCCGCTCTGGTCGACCACGTCGCTGCGCGGCCGGGTCGTCGCCCGTCGCCGCGAGACCGGCCGTGCGGTCTCGGTGACCATCGAGCCCGGGCGCGCCTGGGCCGGGCACCGCGCCGGCCAGTACGTCGGCATCGGCGTCGAGGTCGACGGCGTCCGGCTCACCCGGAGCTACTCGCTGACCTCGCCCGAGGACGCCGAGCACCTCACCGTGACCGTGCAGGAGGTCGACGGCGGCGCCGTGTCGCCGACCCTGGTCCGCGACCTGCCGATCGGCACGATCGTCGAGCTCGACCAGGCGGCGGGCGGTTTCGTCCTGCCCGAC
This sequence comes from Pseudonocardia sp. SID8383, assembly GCF_009864975.1. Lineage (NCBI taxonomy): Bacteria > Bacillati > Actinomycetota > Actinomycetes > Pseudonocardiales > Pseudonocardiaceae > Pseudonocardia > Pseudonocardia sp. SID8383. The sequence continues at coordinate 11,095 of NZ_WWFY01001181.1, read as the reverse complement.
CCGCTCCCGGAGAAGCTGCTGTTCGTCACCGCGGGCAGCGGCATCACCCCGGTGATGGGCATGCTGCGCACGCTCGACCGCGCCGGGACGATGCCCGACGTCGTGCTCGTGCACGGCGCCCGCACGTCGGAGGACACGATCTTCCGCGCCGAGCTGGCCGGCCTCGCCGCGCGGCACCCGTCGCTGCGGGTCGTGCTGCGCCACAGCGCCGTCTCCGGGCGGCTCGACCCCACGACCCTCGACGCCGCCGTCGCGGACAGGGCCGACCGGGCCGTGTACGCCTGCGGCCCCGACGGCCTGCTCGACGCCCTGGAGGGTGCCTGGGACGGCGTCACCGCCGAGCGCTTCACCCCGCCGGCCCGCGCCACCGAGGGCACCGGCGGCACCGTCGACCTCGGCGGCGACGACGTCGTCGTCGAGTCCGGCCAGAGCCTTCTCGAGGCGGGGGAGGCCGCCGGGAAGCTCATGCCCAGCGGCTGCCGGATGGGCATCTGCTTCGGCTGCGTGCTGCCGCTACGCGAGGGCCGGGTGCGCGACCTGCGCACCGGCGAGGCGCACGGCGAGCCCGGCGACCTGGTCCAGACCTGCATCAACTCCGCGTGCGGGCCCGCCCGCATCGACCTTCCCTGATCCACCCGCTCCGACCGAAGGAGGTCCTCATGACCGCCGTCCTGGAGAACCCCACGCACGCCGAGCCCGGCCCGGAGGAGACCGGCCGCGAGCAGCACCCGCAGCGCCCGGTGCTGGAACTCGTGCCGTCGTCGCGCCGCGAGGACGTGGCCGCGACCACCGACCTGACCGCCGAGCAGATCGAGGAGCTCGGCCGTCGCCTCGACGCGATCCGTGACCGGGTCCTCGCCGAGCGCGGCGCCTCGGACGCCGAGTACATCCGTGGCGTCATCCGCAAGCAGCGGGCGCTGGAGATCGGCGGCCGCGCGCTGCTGTTCGCCGGCGTCCTCCCCCCGGCCTGGATCGCCGGGACCGCCATGCTCTCGATCGCCAAGATCCTCGAGAACATGGAGATCGGGCACAACGTCATGCACGGCCAGTGGGACTGGATGCGCGACCCGAAGATCCACTCGTCGACCTGGGAGTGGGACAACGTCTCGTCCTCGGCGGAGTGGAAGCACTCGCACAACTACATGCACCACACCTACACCAACGTCGTCGGCAAGGACCGCGACGTGGGCTACGGGATCCTGCGGCTGTCCGAGGAGCAGCGGTGGACGCCGTACTACCTGGGCAACCCGCTGTACAACTTCCTGCTCAGCCTGTTCTTCGAGTACGGCGTCGCGCTGCACGACCTCGAGGTCGAGAAGGTCGTGGCGGGGCAGAAGCCGCTGAGCCGGGTGTGGCAGCAGATCAAGTCGATCGGCCGCAAGACCGGTCGCCAGATCCTCAAGGACTACGTCGCGTTCCCCGCGCTGGCCGGGCCGTTCTTCCTGCCGGTGCTCGCGGGCAACCTCACCGCGAACCTGGTGCGCAACGTCTGGACGCACGCGGTCATCTTCTGCGGCCACTTCCCGACCGGAGCGGTCCAGTTCACCGAGGAGCAGCTGGAGGACGAGAGCCGCGGCGAGTGGTACGTCCGCCAGCTGCTGGGCTCGGCCAACCTCGACGGCGGCCGGTACTTCCACCTGATGACCGGCCAGCTGTCCTTCCAGATCGAGCACCACCTGTTCCCGGACCTGCCCAGCAACCGCTACGCCGAGATCGCCCCCGAGGTGCGGGAGCTGTGCCGGGAGTACGGGCTGGAGTACACGACCGGGCCGCTGTGGAAGCAGTACATGCAGGTCCTGGGCATGATCAACCGACTGGCCCTGCCGAACGGGAAGCGCTGATAGCTTCCGATCCGTCCGGATCGGCGGAGGGGGCGGTCGTGCGGCACCTGGTGGGGATCCTGGTCGGGCTCGTCGGGACGGCGGTGGCGCTGCTCGTCGCCGGTGCGGGGATGGGCATCGCCTACGAGTCGATGATGCGGATGGACCTCGACCGGGTCCCCGCCGGCTCGGGCCTGCTGCTCGTCGGCGGGCTGCTCCTGGGCGCGGTGGTGCTCGCCGCCCGCCTGTCCCCGGGTGCACCGCTGACCGGGGCCGTACTGCTCCTGGCCGGCTCGGCGTGGACGCTGATCGACCCGCAGGCCCCGTTCGCGCTGGGCCGGGGGCTCGGCTACCTGCTGAGCCTGCAGTACGGGATGCTCCTGGCCGGGCTTCTGGCCGTGGCCGCGTTCATCGTCCCGCGGCGGCGGGCCGAACCCGGCCCGCCGCCGTCCTGGGCGCACGGCCCGTCGTCGGGGCCGGTCGTCCACTGACCGGCCCGGCCCGCTACAGGGCGGGGACGACGTCGAGGAAGCCGTGCACCTGCGCGATCCGGCCGTCGCCGTCGGTCACGATGACGTCGAACCCGACCACCGGAGGCTCGGCGCCCGCCGCGAAGACCTCCGGCGGCGCCGCCTGCCAGCGGAACCGCGCCCGGTCGTGGTGCGCGTCGACCTCGCCGTGCAGCCGGAACTCGAACCCGGCCAGCTTCTCCCGGGCCGCGCCCAGGAACCCGGCGACGCCGTCGTGCCCGGTGACGTCGGCGAGCGGGTCGGTGTAGCGGACGTCGGTGGTGAACAGCTCGGCGACGCGGGCCTTCCGCGCCGTCGGGTCGGCCTCGTCGAACGCCGCGACGTAGCGCTCGGCGAGGGCGGTGAAGTCGGTCATCCCTACCTCCTGGGTGGTGCGGTTCGGACCTCATCGAGCCTGCTGCCACCGCCGCCGCGGCGCGATGACCTGCGGGGTAACCGGATCCGCCTACCCCGCAGGTAGTCGTCGCGACGCCCGGGCCCGGCTAGCGTCGGCCCGGTGAGCCACACCGACGTCCGTCCGGCCCGCACCGCGGGACCGGGGGAGATGCTGCGGTTCTGGCGGGGCCGCCGCCGGCGCAGCCAGCTCGACCTGGCGCTCGCGGCGGGGGTCTCGGCGCGGCACCTCAGCTTCGTCGAGACCGGCCGATCGGGCGCGAGCAGGGAGCTGCTGGGCGCGCTCGCCGACGCACTGGAGATCCCGCTGCGGGAGCGGAACGCGCTGCTCCTGGCCGCCGGCTACGCCCCCGCCTACACCGAACGGTCGCTCGACGACCCGGACCTCGGACCCGTGCGGGAGGCGCTGGCGCGGCTCGTCGCCGCGCACGACCCGTACCCGGCCCTCGTCGTGGACCGGTGGGGCGACGTCCGGCTCGCCAACGCCCCGGCCTCGGCGCTGCTGAGCGGCCTCGACCCGGCCGTGCTCGGGCCGCCGCCGAACGTGCACCGGGTCTGCCTGCACCCCGCCGGGCTCGCGCCGCGCATCCGCAACCTCGCCCAGTGGCGGGGGCACCTGCTGCACCGGCTCGAACGGCAGGTGCGGATGACCGCGGACCGGCGGCTCGTCGCGCTGCTCGCCGAGTGCCGGGACTACCCCGCACCCGAGGGGACCGCGCTGCCGTCGCCGGGCTCGGACGTGCTGCTGCCGCTGGTCCTCGACACCGACGACGGCACGCTGAGGTTCCACTCGGTGGTCTCGACCTTCGGCGCACCGCACGACGTCACCCTCGCCGAGCTGGCGCTGGAGACCTTCCTGCCCGCCGACGACGCCACGCGCGCCGCCCTCACCGCCCGCGCCGGCCGGTGAGCCCCGCTCAGCCCGCGACGCCCGGGGACAGCGACAGCACCGGCACCGTCCCGTTCAGCGCGAAGGCCCCGACCACCTGCTGCTTGTAGACGATCGGGTTGTGCACGGCGAGGGTGCGCGCGTTGCGCCAGTGCCGGTCCAGCGCCCGGTCGACGTCGACGGTGGACGCGCCGCCGACCTCGAACAGCTCCGAGGTCGCGTCCAGCACCAGCTGCGGCACCGTCGACTGGGCCCGGTACACGTCGAGCTCGGCGGCCGGGCCGTGGCCGGGCTCGGACAACGCCCGCTCCAGCGAGGCGGCCGCGGCGTCGACGACGGCGGCGACGGTGAACGCGGCCGCGTCGACCTTCCCGACGACCTGCTGTACCAGCGGGTCGTCCCTGGGCAGGTCGGCGTTGCCGTAGGGCCAGTTGCGGCGCCGGTCGCGGACGTAGGCGGCGGCGTCGTCGGCGGCGCGGCGGGCGATCCCGGCCAGCGCCGCCAGCTGCACCAGCTGCAGGAACCCCTGCCGGACCGGCTGGTGGGCATCGGTCGGCGCGGGCCGCACCTGGGCCGGGTCGACCTCGACCGCGGTGAACCGGGTCGTGCCGCTGGCGGTCAGCTTCTGCCCGAACCCGCGCCAGTCGTCGACCCGCTCGACACCGGGCGCGGAGGTCTCCACCAGCACGCTCACCCGGCTGCCGTCCTCGTCGAGCGCGACGACGTCGACGAGGTCGGCGTAGAGAGTGCCGGTGCAGTAGAACTTCTCGCCCTCGAGCAGCAGCCTGTCCCCGTCGCGGCGCAGCACCGTGGTGGAGGAGTTGCGCACGACGCCGCCGCGCTCGGAGATGGCGTTGCCGACGAGCCTGCCGGCCGCGACCTGCTCCAGCCGACCGCGCAGCACCGGGTCGTCGGCGGCACCGGCCGACCACAGCTCGGCGAACAGCAGGTGCGTCCGCAGCGCCTGCGGGATGTTCGAGTCCGCCGCGCCCAGCTCGACGAGCAACGCGAACAGCTGACGCAGCGACGCCCCCGCGCCGCCGGCCTCCACCGGCAGCCGGACAGCGCCGAACCCGGCGTCGCGCAGGGCGGCGATCTCGTCGACGGGCAGCCTGCGGCTCAGCTCGCGCTCCACCGCGCCGGCGGCGATCTTCTCGAACAGCGGGCGGAACCGGGCGTGCAGCTCGGCGTCGGTCACGGGCACGGGGGTCTCCTGGGAGTTCGGGGACGCGCGTGGGGAGCAGGTCGGCGCCAGCGTAGGTGCCCGGCCCGCCGGTCCGCCGTGACCCGTGCCTCAGCGGGCGTGCGCCCGGGAGGCGGTCCGCACGATCCCCTCGACGAGCTCCGGCCAGACCCACCGCGGCAGGTCGTGGCCCATCCCCGGCACCTCCACCAGCTCGGCGCCCGGGACGGCCGCGGCGGTCGCACGGCCCCCGTCGGGGCGGATGACCCGGTCCGCGCACCCGTGCAGTACCAGCGCCGGGCAGGTCAGCGCCCGCAGGTCCGCGGTGCGGTCCCGCTCGGCGACGATCGCCGCCAGCTGCCTGCCGGCCCCGCTGCCGTCGCCGGTCTCGCGGGCCTGCGCCCGCCGGAACGTGACGCGGACGTCCTCGTCGTCCACGGCGGTCCGGTCGTGGGAGCCGATCCGGCGGAACGACCGGACCAGGCCCTCGACCGGGTCCGCGGGCGGCGGGCGCAAGAACTCCGGGATCATCCGCGGTGCGGTCCGCCCGGTGCCGTCGCCGGGGCGGCCCATCACCGAGGTCAGCGACCGGACCAGGCCGGGGTGGCGGATCGCGGTCTCCTGGGCGACCGAGGCCCCCAGCGAGGCGCCGACCACGTGCGCCCCGGACGGCGCGACCCGGGCGATCAGTCCGCCGGTGTCGTCGGCCATGTCGGCCAGGGTGTAGACCGGCCGGGCCCGGCGCGTCAGGAACCCCCAGGCCGAGATCCCGGGGCCGGACAGGTGCGTCGAGCGGCCGACGTCGCGGTTGTCGAACCGCACCACCCGGAACCCGCGGCCGGCCAGGGCGGCGCAGAGGTCGTCGCGCCACCAGTCCAAGGACAGACCCAGGCCCATCACCAGGACCACCACCGGGTCGGCCGGGTCGCCGAAGGACTGGTGGCACAGCCGGACCGCGCCGACGTCGGTGTACTGCTCGGGTTCCACACCCCGCGTTCGGCCGGACGCGACCCGCCGGTTCGTCCCGAACGGACGTGGCTACCCTGGTGCAGCGTGGCACCCACCTCCGTATTCCCCGCCCTGGAGCCGATCCTGCCCCGCGTCGCCAAGCCGGTGCAGTACGTCGGCGGTGAGGGGAACTCGCAGGTCAAGCCGTGGGACTCCGCGGCCGTCCGCTGGGCACTGCTCTATCCGGACGCCTACGAGGTCGGCCTGCCCAACCAGGGCGTCCAGATCCTGTACGAGGTCCTCAACGAGCGCGCCGACGCACTGGCCGAGCGCTGCTACGCGGTCTGGCCCGATCTCGAGGCCCTGATGCGCGAGTCGGGGGTGCCGTCGTTCACCGTCGACGCCCACCACGCGGTCGGTGACTTCGACGTCCTCGGCGTCTCCTTCTCCACCGAGCTCGGCTACACCAACCTGCTCACCACGCTCGACCTGGCGGGGATCCCGCTGCACGCCCGGGACCGCGACGAGAGCCACCCGGTCGTCGTCGCCGGTGGGCACGCGGCGTTCAACCCGGAGCCGGTCGCGGACTTCGTCGACGTCGCCGCGCTCGGTGACGGCGAGGAGGTCGTCGGCGACATCACCGACGTCGTGCGGGACTGGAAGGCGCAGGGACGCCCGGGCGGGCGCCGGGAGCTGCTGCTGCGGCTGTCGTCGACGCCCGGCTGCTACGTGCCGTCCCTCTACGACGTGACCTACGCCGACGACGGTCACATCGCCGCCGTCACCCCGGCCGACGAGCGGGTCCCCGCGAGCGTGCAGAAGCGCACCACGATCGAGCTGGACGACTGGCCGTACCCGAAGAAGCCGCTGGTCCCGCTGGCCGAGACCGTGCACGAGCGGGCCAGCGTCGAGATCTTCCGCGGCTGCACCCGCGGCTGCCGGTTCTGCCAGGCCGGGATGATCACCCGCCCGGTGCGGGAGCGGTCGCTGCAGGGCGTCGGCGAGATGGTCGACGCGTCGGTGCGCGCCTCCGGTTTCGACGAGGTCGGCCTGCTGTCGCTGTCGAGTGCCGACCACTCCGAGATCGCCGAGATCACCAAGGGCCTCGCCGACCGCTACGAGGGCACCAACACCTCGCTGTCGCTGCCGAGCACCCGGGTCGACGCGTTCAACATCGACCTGGCCAACGAGATCTCCCGCAACGGCCGCCGCTCGGGGCTGACCTTCGCCCCCGAGGGCGGCTCCGAGCGCATCCGCCGCGTGATCAACAAGATGGTCTCCGAGGACGACCTCATCCGGACCTGCGCCGAGGCGTTCTCCCAGGGCTGGCGGCAGGTCAAGCTGTACTTCATGTGCGGGCTGCCCACCGAGACCGATGAGGACGTCCTGGAGATCGCCGGGATGGCCTACCGGGTGATCGAGGCCGGGCGGAGGGCGTCGGGGCGCAACGACGTCCGCTGCACCATCTCCATCGGCGGGTTCGTCCCGAAGCCGCACACCCCGTTCCAGTGGGCCGCGCAGTGCCACCCCGAGGTCGTCGACTCCCGGCTGCGCAAGCTGCGCGAGGCGGTCAACGCCGACCGGAAGATCGGCCGCAACATCGGCATGCGCTACCACGACGGCGAGCCCTCGCTGATCGAGGGACTGCTCGCCCGTGGCGACCGCCGGGTCGGCGCCGTCATCGAGAAGGTCTGGCGCGACGGCGGCCGGTTCGACGGCTGGTCCGAGCACTTCTCCTACCGCCGCTGGGTCGACTCCGCCGCCGAGGCCCTGGAGCCGCAGGGGGTGTCGCTGGACTGGTTCACCACCCGCGAGCGCGACGCCGACGAGATCCTGCCCTGGGACCACCTCGACTCCGGCCTGGAGCGCGACTGGCTCTGGGAGGACTGGCAGGACGCGCTCGACGGCCGCGAGCAGGACGACTGCCGCTGGACGCCGTGCTTCGACTGCGGCGTCTGCCCGTCCACGGGTACCGACATCGAGGTCGGCCCCAGCGGGACCACCCTGCTGCCGCTGACCGTGGTCAACCCGACGGCCTCGGCCGCGGGGCCGCTCGGGGGCGCACACCCGGGTGGCTGAGAACGGACTGTCCTCGATCCCGGACCCGGCCGTCGCCGACGCCGACGGGTCCTCCTGGGAGTACGGCGGCAGACGCCTGCGGGTCCGGGTCGCCGACGAACGCGACGTCGCCGCGCTCGCCCGGCTGCGCCGCCTCTGGCTGGAGGAGCGCGCCGGGCGGCCGGTCGAGGACCCGTCGTTCGCCGAGTCGTTCGCCGCCTGGTGGCGGGTCGAGCAGCCGCGCCGGGCGTTCTGGGTGGCCGAGGCGGGCAGCGACCGCGCCGGGTGGACACCGGTCGGGTCGATCAACGTGCTGGAGACCGTGCAGATGCCCCGCCCCGGGGGCCGTGGCACGCGCACCGGGCAGGTCGGGAACGCCTTCGTCCTCGCCGCGTTCACCGAGGCGGGGGTGCCGCGGGTGCTGCTGTCGGCGGTCGTCGCGCACGCCAGGGCCCGCGGGTACCGGCGGCTGATGCTCGCCCCGACCGCGGGGAGCGCCGCGTTCTACCGGCGTGCCGGGTTCCGGCCCGCCGGCGACGCGCTGCTGGTGCTGGAGCAGTAGGTCTGCTGGAGCAGCCGACCGGAACGTGCGAGATCGCGCCGGCGGCCGTGCAGCCAGGCGGCGAACTCCGGCACGTCTGGCTCGCGGCCCTCCAGCAACGGGAGCGTCGCCTCGCCGAGTGGCCAGAACCGCGGCCGCCGCCCGGCCAGGACGTCGAACACGTCCACGACGGTCCCCGCGACGGGTTCGACGCGCAGGGGATCCCCGCCGAGCCGTACGGCACCCCCGGTGGCCCGCCGCGCCCGGCTGAGCGTCCACCGCAGCGCCGCCCCCGGATCGCCGGCGTCGGGGAACAGGAGCCCCACGGCGCGGCAGCGCGGGACCGGGCCGCTGCTGCACAGCACGAGCGCCAGCAGCGCCCACGGCTTGCGGCCCCGGACCGGGTCCACACCGCCCGCACGGGGCGGGCCGAGCAGCCGGACGACGGTCACACGGCACCTCCCTGTCCGCGGGGAGGGAGGATGACACCGCCGCCGTGCCGCCGGAACCGGCCGTTCGGCCCCTCCTGTCAGAGGCGAACGGCCGTGACCAGCAGGTATTCGGATTCCCAGTGGTCGCCGGTCCGGGTGGCGGTCAGGTGGTCGAGGAACGCGGTGTCCAGCTCCGCGGTCCGTTCCGGGTCGTCGGCGATGCGGGCATACGTGGTGACGATCGGCCCGTAGCGCTGCTTCCACCAGTCGCGGAACGCGGCGGGGGAGTCGGTGACCGCGAACCGGGCGGACCCGAGCGAGGTGTGCAGGTCCCGCACACCGTCCCCGAGCAGCGTGCGGAGGTACGCCTCGTCGCCCCAGCGGACCGGGGGAGACGCCCCGGGCGGCGGGGCGGGCACGAACGGGCGCAGCGTCGCGAGCAGCCCCCCGACGAACCCTCCCGGGGCCCAGGCGAGCAGCGCGATCCGGCCGCCGGGGCGGCAGACGCGCAGCAGCTCGGCCGCCGCCCGCTCGTGGAACGGGGCGAACATCACCCCCACGCAGGACAGCACGACGTCGAACGCGGCGTCGGGGAAGGGCAGCGCCTGGGCGTCGGCCTCGACCCACTCGAGCGCGGCCCCGCGGTCCGCGGCGAGCCGCGCGCCGACGGCGAGCAGCTCCGGGGTGAGGTCCGCGGCGACGACGTCCGCGCCACGCAGCGCGGCCGGGACGGCCGCGTTGCCGGTGCCCGCGGCGATGTCGAGCACCCGGTCGCCCGGGCCGACGGCCGCCGTGTCGACGACGACCTCGCCGAGGCCGGGGATCAGCTCCGCGGCGACCGCGGGGTAGTCGCCGGAGGCCCACACGGCGCGGTGGGCCGCGCCGAGCGTGCCGAGGTCGGGGATGGTGGACATGGTGGGTGCTCCTTCCGGTCCGCCGGTCGCGCCGAGGATGCGCGCGGGCCGTGTGCCCGACCGTGTGCACGCCCCTCCTAGACTCCGGCGCATGGCGCGCGTGAAGGCAGGAGCTGCGGCGAACCCGGCACCCCCGACGGTGCAGCGGATCCGCCTGCGCTTCGCCAAGCGCGGCCGGCTGCGGTTCCTCTCGCACCGCGACGTGGCCCGCAGCTTCGAACGCGCGGTCCGCCGGGCCGGTGTCCCGGTCTCGCACTCGCACGGCTTCAGCCCGCACCCGCGGCTGTCCTGGGTCGGTGCCGCCCCGACCGGGGCGGCCAGCGAGGCCGAGTACGTCGAGATGGGGCTGACCCGCGAGGTCGACCCGGAGCTGGTCCGGGAGGCCATGGACCGGGCGCTGCCCGACGGGCTCGACATCGTCGCGGCGGCGGTCGCGACGCCGCCCGCGCTGGCCGACCGGATCGACGCCGCCCGCTGGCGGCTCGAGATCCGCGGGCTCGACCCCGCCGAGGTGCGGTCCGCGGTCGAGCGGTTCCTCGCCGAGACCTCGGTCGTGGTGACCCGGGTGACCCCGTCCGGGCGCAAGGAGATCGACGTGCGCGCCGCCGTCGTGACTCTGTCGGTCGAACCGCAGGTGAACGGCACACCGGCCGATCATGACCCGTCCGGGGCGGCGGGTTCCCCGGGTTCGGTCACCGACTGTGCGATACTGACGGCGGTCGTACGGCTGACGACACCGACCGTCCGACCCGATGACGTACTGGGCGCGCTCACCGTCGTCGCAGACCTGGCGCCGCCGGTACCGGTGACGGCCACCCGGTTGGCGCAGGGCCTGCTCGACGACGGGGGCGACCTGGTGGATCCGCTCGGTGCGGTCCCGGCGACCCGGGCCCGGCCGGACGGTTCCTGACACGGACGGCACTTCCCGCCTCCGGTCCGGCGTCGAGCACCATCCCCGAAGACCGGGGAGCGACACCAGATGTGCCGTACCGCGCAACCCGCGCGAGCTGCGGAACGTACGCGCAAGGTCCCTGAGCGGCCGCCTCCGACGTGAGGCGCCCGGGGGCGAAGGAGCTGAATGTCCGTGAACGACGCGCCCGCCGGTAGCACCGGCGGGCTCTCCGAGCTGCCGGAGAAGATGCGGGTCCATGCCCTGGCCAAGCTGCTGGGCACGGCGAGCCGCGATGTCCTGGCGACCCTGGTCGGTCTGGGCCAGGAGGTCCGTAGCGCCCAGTCCAGCATCACCCGTGCGACGGCCGAGCAGGTCGTCGCGGCGCTGCGCCCGGTCACGGACGCCGCCGGGGCCACCTCCCCGGACCCCACCGACGGGGCCGAGCCCGCCGGGGCGGAGGCCGCCCCCGCGGCCGACACGCCGGACGCCGCACTCG
>NZ_WWFY01000119.1:0-7697 GCF_009864975.1 Pseudonocardia sp. SID8383 | reverse complement strand
ACGACGTCGCCGGGCAGCCCGGACGCCTCGGCGGCGGCGCGCAGGACGTGCCAGGCGCTCTGCCGGGACAGCCGGTTGCCGCGGGCGTTGAGCAGCAGCGCCGGGCTGCCCGTGCCCCGTCCGGCGAGGTCGGGCCGGGCCCGGACCCGGTAGGCGTCGACGGCGGCCAGCGCGGGGCGCCCGACGGGCACGATCCGCTGCTTGTTCCCCTTGCCGTGCAGCAGGATCGTCCGCGCGTCCGGGTCCAGGTCGTCGAGATCGGCGCCGACGACCTCGGAGATCCGGGCGCCGGTGGAGTACAGCAGCTCCAGCAGGGCCCGGTCGCGCAGCCCGACCGGGCCGTCGGACACGCAGCCGGCGAGGAGCTGGTCGACCTGGTCGACCGACAGCGCGGACGGCAGCCGCGAGCCCAGTGCCGGCGGCGCCACACCGGCCGCGACGTCGGTCGGGGTGAGCCCCTCGTACAGCGCGAACCGGTGCAGCCCGCGCACCGCGGCCAGCGCCCGCGCCGCCGAGGACGCGGCCAGCGGGCGCTCCCCCGTGCGCAGCGCCGTGACGAACGCGGCGACGTCGGCCTCGGCCACCTGGGTCAGCTCCGCGCGTCCCAGGTGGTCGAGGTGGTCGAGGTAGCGCCCGAGGTCGAGCCGGTAGGAGCGCAGGGTGTTCTGCGCTCGTCCCCGTTCGACGGCCAGGTGGTCGAGGTAGTCCTCGGCCACCCGGCGCACGGTCGGCACCGTCAGTCCCGCAGGGCCGGGACGACCTCGCGCTCGAACAGCTCGATGCCCGACCGGTCGTAGGCGGCCTCGGGGAAGTAGAAGATGCCGTAGCTCATGCCGACGGCCTGCAGCGCGGAGAGCTTCTCCACGATCTGCTCCGGGGTCCCGACGCCGGGCATCCCGCGGAACGCACCCAGCGCGCCCTGGGCCTTCTCCGCACCGACGATCGGCTCCAGCCGGGCGACGAGCCGGGCGAGCCGCTCCTCCACCTCGGCCTCGGTGTGCCCGATCGCGACGTTGTAGTTGGCCGAGCGGACGATGGCGTCGTAGTCGGTGCCGACATCGCGGCAGTGGTCGGCGAGCAGCGCCGACTTGTGCCGGAAGCCGTCGAGGGTGCCGTCGAAGTTGGTGTACTGCGCGTACTTCGCGGCGATCTTGAGGGTGACCTTCTCGCCGCCGCCGGCGATCCACAGCGGGATGCCGCCGTCCTGGAGCGGGCGGGGCGCGACGATGGCGTCGTCGACGGTGTAGTGCTTCCCGTGCAGGGTGGCCCGGCCCTCGCGCCAGGCCTGGGCGAAGATCTGCACGCCCTCGTCGAGCATGCCGAGCCGCTCGCCGGGCCGGGGGAAGCCGTAGCCGTAGGCGCGCCACTCGTGCTCGTACCAGCCGCCGCCGATGCCCATCTCGACGCGGCCCTTGGAGATGACGTCGGTGGTGGCGGCGACCTTCGCCAGGTACGCGGGGTTGCGGTAGGCCATGCAGGTGCACATCTGGCCGAGCCGCACCCGCTCGGTCGTCGCGGCGAAGGCGGCCATCAGGCTCCACGCCTCGTGGCAGGCCTCGTCGGTGGGCGCGGGGACGGTGTGGAAGTGGTCGTACACCCAGACCGACTCCCAGACGTCGCCGCGGTCGGCGTGCTCGGCGAGGCCGCGCATCACGTCCCACTGGGCGGCGGGATCGACGCCGACGAGGTCGAGACGCCAGCCCTGGGGCACGAAGAGTCCGAAACGCATGCGCCGAGCCTAGGACGTCCGTCGCGCGGCGACCCGTAAGGGCAGTCTGCACAGTGGTTGGCCCCGGACCGGGCACATCGCCCCGTGACCGGGCTCTGACCTGCACCTACCGTTCTCGCAACCAGCCGAGAGGAGACCGAGATGAGCGGTGGGGTCGGTACGGACGACTACGCCCTGACCAGGGTTCCGGAGCACGCCCGGTACTCGTGGTGGAGCGTGGCGGTACAGCGGTTCGGGCAGGTGTCGGCCCTGAGCCAGTTCCTGCTCGGCTCGACACTCGGGTTCGGGATGGGGTTCTGGGACGCCTTCCTCGCCTTCACCCTCGGCGCGGTGATCCTGGAGCTGGTCTCGATCGGCGTCGGGATCATCGGCTGCAAGGAGGGCCTGAACACCTCACTGCTGGCCCGCTGGACCGGCTTCGGCCACGGCGGCAGCGCGCTGATCGGCGTCGCGATCGGGGTGAGCCTCGTCGGCTGGTTCGGCGTGCAGTCCGGGGTCTCGGCCGAGGGCCTGGTCACGCTGATCGGCGGGCTGCCGGTCTGGGCGTGGTCGCTGGTGTTCGGCCTGGTCGTCACCATGATCGTGCTGTGGGGCTTCGGCTCGATGCAGTGGGTCGCCTACATCACCGTGCCGGCGTTCCTGGTGCTGGTCGGCTGGTCGATCGGCAGCGCCCTGCTCGGCCACGACCTCGGTGCGCTCATGGCGAGCCCGCCGCCGGGGCCGTCGATCTCGCTGGTCGAGGGCACGACGCTGGTCGCGGGCGGCTTCATCGTCGGGGCGATCATCACCCCGGACATGACCCGGTTCAACCGGACCTCCGCCGACGTGGTCAAGCAGACCGTCGTCGGGTTCACCCTCGGCGAGTACGTGATCGGCATGTCCGGTGTGCTGCTGGCGCACGCCATCCGCTCCGACGACATCATCACCATCGTCACGTCGTCGGTCGGCTGGGTCGGGACGCTGATCATCATCCTCGGCACCCTCAAGATCAACGACTGGAACCTCTACTCGTCCGGGCTGGGCGTGGTGAACTTCGCGGGAACCGTGCTCGGGCGCACCGTGAGCCGCCCGATGGTCACCCTCGCGCTCGGCGTGGTCGGCTCGCTGCTGGCCGCGGGCGGCATCCTCGACCTGTTCACCGGGTTCCTGTCGGTGCTGGGCGTGGTGTTCCCGCCGATCGCCGGGATCATGGTCGCCGAGTACTTCGTGGTGAAGCGCTGGCGCGGTGACCTGGAGGCGGCGCGGGCCACCGGTGCACTGCCCGCCACCTCACCGACCTGGGTCCCGGCGACGCTGGCCGTCTGGGCCGCGTCGGCCCTGCTCGGCGGTCTCGTCGACGCCGGGCTGCCCAGCGTGAACTCGATCGTGGCGGCCTTCGTGCTCTACGTCGTCGCCGGACGGCTCGGGCTGCTCCGCGGGATCGGTGTCAGCCGCACCGAGGCGCCGGACCGGGCCGCAACCCCCGCCGTCACGTCCTGACCCGCACTCCGCGCCGCCCGCCCGTGACGTCACGGGCGGGCGGCGCGGCACCACCGAAGGAGCACTCCATGCGTATCGGCATCGACGTCGGCGGCACCAACACCGACGCCGTCCTGCTCGACGACGCCCCGTCCGGCGGTGTCCGGGTGCTGGCCGCCGTCAAGTCCGCGACCACCGACGACGTCACCTCCGGCATCGTCGGCGCGCTCACCGGGCTGCAGGCCGACCACCCGTTCTCCCCCGGCGACGTCGACGCCGTGATGATCGGGACGACGCACTTCGTCAACGCCCTGGTCGAGGCCCGTCGGCTCGCCCCCACCGCGGCGCTGCGCCTGGGCCTGCCCGCCACCGCGGCGCTGCCCCCGATGGTCGACTGGCCGCAGCGGCTGGTCGACGCGATCGCCGGGCGCGGCTACCTCGCCCACGGCGGCCACGAGTTCGACGGCCGCCGCATCTCCCCGCTCGACCCGGACGAGCTGCGCCGCCACGCCGCGGACATGGCGGCCCACGGCGTCCGCTCGGTCGCGATCTCCTCGGTGTTCTCCCCGGTGACCAGCGAGTGCGAGCTGGCCGCCGCGGAGATCATCGCCGAGGAGCTGGGCCCGGACGTGCCGATCTCGCTGTCCCACGAGATCGGCCGGGTCGGGCTGCTGGAGCGGGAGAACGCGACGATCGTCAACGCCGCGCTGCGCGAGCTCGCCGCGCACATCGTCGACGCGCTCGCCGGGGCGGTGCAGGGCCAGGGCGTCACCGCGCCGCTGTACCTGTCGCAGAACGACGGCACCCTGATGGACGTCGGCTACACCCGTCGCTACCCGGTGGCGACGTTCGCCTCCGGCCCGACGAACTCGATGCGCGGCGCCGCCGTGCTGTCCGGGCTGGGCACCTGCGCGGTCGTCGACGTCGGCGGCACCACCTCCGACGTCGGCGTGCTGACCGCGGGCTTCCCGCGCGAGGCCGCCGTCGAGGTCAGCGTGGCCGGGGTGCGCACCAACTTCCGGATGCCCGACGTGCTCAGCGTCGGCATCGGCGGCGGCTCCCTGGTCCGCACCGGCTCCCCCGAGCGGCCCGACGGGCCCACCGTCGGCCCGGACTCGGTCGGCTACCGGCTCACCGAGCGGGCGCTGGTGTTCGGCGGCGACACCCTGACCGCGACCGACATCGCCGTCGCGGCGGGCCGGGCCGACATCGGCGACCGCTCCCTGGTCGCCGGGCTGTCCCGGGAGCTGGTGACCGCGGCGCTGGACCGGATCGCCTCCGACGTCGCCGACGTCGTGGACCGGATGCGGATCTCCGCCGACCCGCTGCCGGTGGTCGCCGTCGGCGGTGGCTCGGTGCTGCTGCCCGAGGCGTTCCCCGGGCTGGGCGCGGTGCACCGCCCGGAGAACTTCGCCGTCGCCAACGCCATCGGCGCGGCGATCGCGCAGGTCGGCGGTGAGGTCGACCGGGTGTACGCGATCGAGCCCGGCCGCCGCAACGCCGTCGTCGACGCCGCCAAGCAGGAGGCCGTGGACCGTGCGGTCGCCTCCGGCGCCGACCCCGGCTCGGTCGCGCTCGTCGACTTCGACGAGGTCCCCATCCCCTACCTGCCCGGCAACGCGACCCGCATCCGCGCGAAGGCGGTCGGCGACCTGCGCCTGGAGCGGACGGTGACCCGGTGACGGCGCTGCTGACCGCCGAGGACCTGCCCGCGCTCGCCCGGGGCGCGGCGCTGCTGGGGACCGGCGGCGGCGGCGACCCGTACCTGGGACGGCTGCTGGCGCAGCGGGCGCTGCGGGCGCACGGTCCCGTGCCGCTCGTCGATCCCGCCGACCTGCCCGACGACGCCGCCGTGTTCGTCGTCGCGCAGATGGGGGCGCCGACGGTGAGCGTGGAGAAGCTGCCCGCCTACGACGAGATCGGCCGCGCGGTCACCGCGCTCGCCGCGCACCTGGGGGTCACGCCCACCCACGTGGCGTGCATCGAGGCCGGTGGCATCAACTCCACGATCCCGGTGGCCGGTGCGGCGATGCTCGGGCTGCCGCTGGTCGACGGCGACGGCATGGGCCGGGCGTTCCCCGAGCTGCAGATGGTGCTGCCCGGCGTCGCCGGCGTCCCCGCCACCCCGATGTCGATCACCGACGAGCAGGGCAACACCGGCGTCCTGCACTGCCCGACCGCGAAGTGGGCCGAGGACCTCGCCCGCTGCATGACCATCACCATGGGCTGCACCGCGATCATCTCGAACTACCCGATGACCGGCGCCCGGGCGCGGGAGACGATGGTCCGCGGCACCCTCGGGCTCTGCGTGCGGATCGGGCGCGCCATCGCCGGTGCCCGGGCCGGGTTCACCGACCCGGTCGCGGCGGCCGCCACCGAGGTCGGCGGACGGGTCGTGCACACCGGGAAGGTCGTCGACGTCGAGCGGCGCACCACCACCGGGTTCGCCCGCGGGACGGCGACGCTGTCCGGCGGCTGTGTCCTGCGGTTCCAGAACGAGCACCTGATCGCCGAGGTCGACGGCACGACCGTCGTCACCACCCCGGACCTGATCATGGTGCTGGACACCGCGACCGGGGAGCCGGTGACCACCGAGGCGCTGCGCTTCGGGCACCGGGTCAGCGTGCTCGCCGCCCCCGCGGACCCGCGCTGGCACACCCCGGAGGCGATCGCCGTCGTCGGACCGCGGTACTTCGGCTACGACACCGACCCCGTGCGGGTCCACGACACCGTGACGGACGGAGCACCGGTATGACCTGGACCCTGACCCCGGACGACCTGCCCGACCTCGCCCGCGGCGCCGCGCTGCTCGGCACCGGCGGCGGCGGGGACCCCTACATCGGGCGGCTCATGGTGGAGCAGGCGATGCGCGAGCACGGACCCGTCACCGTGCTCGACCCGGCCGACCCCGCCGACCTGACCGACGACCTGTTCGTCATCGCGACGGCGATGATGGGCGCGCCCACGGTGATGATCGAGAAGATCCCCCGCGGCGACGAGCCGGTGCTCGCCCTGCGCCGCCTGGAGCAGCACCTCGGGCGCACCGCCGATGCGACCATCCCGATGGAGTGCGGCGGCATCAACTCGATGATCCCGCTGCTCGTCGCGGCCCGGACCGGGCTTCCGGTCATCGACGGCGACGGCATGGGCCGGGCGTTCCCGGAGCTGCAGATGGAGACCTTCGGGGTGTACGGCGTGTCCGGGTCGCCGATGGTCGTCGCCGGGGACCACGGCGAGTCGGTGCTCATCGACACCGGCACCGACAACCACCGCATGGAGCACCTGGCGCGCGGGGCCGCCATCCGGATGGGCGGGTCGGCGCTGATCGCGGAGTACCCGATGTCCGGCGCCGACGTGCGCCGCACCGCGATCCCGCACACCCTCACCCTGGCGCTGCGGCTGGGCCGGGCGATCCGGGAGGCACGCGAGCAGCTCGGCGACCCGGTCGGGGCGATCGCCGACGCCCTCGCCCCGACCCTGTACCGGCACCTGCGGGTGCTGTTCGCCGGCAAGGTCTCCGACGTCGAGCGGCGCACCGTCGACGGGTTCGCCCGCGGCACCGCGCGGTTCACCGCGTTCGACGGCGGCTCCGAGCTCCGTACCGTCTTCCAGAACGAGACCCTGGTCGCGACCGTCGACGACACCACCGTCGCGGTCGTCCCGGACCTCATCTGCGTGCTGGAGGCCGAGTCCGGGGAGCCCATCACCACCGAGGCGCTGCGCTACGGCCAGCGCGTCGTCGTGGTGGGGATCTCGACGCCGGACATGATGCGCACGCCGGAGGCCCTCGCGGTGTTCGGGCCGGCCTGCTTCGGGCTGGACGTGCCGTTCGTGCCGCTGGAGACCGCGGTCCCGCGGGGAGCGGGCGCCGCGGACCGGGTCTGACCTGGCAGCATCCGCGTCGTGGAGGTGACCGCAGGCGACGTCGACGCCCTCGTCACCGGGGTGCTGCTGCTGGGCTCCGGCGGGGGTGGCGACGCCCGGGTGTACGCCCACGTGCTGCGCTCGGTGCTGGCGGCGGGCCCGGTCCGGCTGCACTCCCCCGCCGAGCTCGGCGACGCCCCGGTGCTGCCGGTCGGGATGCTCGGCGGCACCCGGGTGCTGGGCGAGAAACTGCCCTCGGGCGACGAGCTGCCCGCGGCCGTGCGCGCGCTGGTCCGCTGGACCGGGGTCACCCCGGCCGCGGTCATGCCGTTCGAGGCGGCCGGCCTGAACGGGGTGCTGCCGCTGCCGCTGGCCCACCAGCTGGGGCTGCCGCTGGTCGACGCCGACCTGATGGGGCGCGCGCTGCCCCGGGTCGACCAGCTGACCCGGGTCGTCGCCGGGGGTGCGGTGACGCCGATGGCGCTGGCCGAGCCGGCGGGGCAGACCGTCGTCGTCGACGGTGGGGACCCGGTGTCGACCGAGCTGACCGTGCGCGCGTTCGTCGCCCAGGCGGGTGGCTGGGCCGGGGCCGTGATGGCGCCCGCACCGGCTGCGGCCGCGCTCGGCGACGCCTGCCTGGGCACGC
>NZ_WWFY01000013.1:0-4413 GCF_009864975.1 Pseudonocardia sp. SID8383 | reverse complement strand
CCGCCGTCCTGCCCCGGGGCCGGGCCGGGCGTCGGGGTGCCCGGGGGCGGCGGCGGGGCCGGCACCGACCCACTGCTGACCTGCAAGGTCACCTGCTCACCCGGGAGCGCGGCGCCGCGGGGCTCCTGCCCGACGACCGTCCCCTCCGGAGCGTTGTTGTCGACGGTGCGGGTGGTGACCTGCCAGCCGGCGCCCTCCAGCTCACCGCGGGCGGCGCCGACCGACCGGCCGACGACGTCCGGGATGCGGGACTCGGCGCCGCCGTCGAGGTAGCGGGGGTCGGTCGCGGGCAGGGGCGTCGGCGGGGTGTTCGCCACCAGCGGGGTCACCGCGCCGTACCACGTCCGGGCCGGGGTCTTGCCGCCGAAGATGTTGCCGTTCCCGCAGGCGAAGGGGGCGCCGCCGCCGTCGCAGAGGGGTTGCGGGCGGTTGGAGTTGTCGAAGGTGATGACCGCTCCGGCCATCTCCGGGATCGCGCCCATGAACGCGGCCGACTTGTGCTGCTGGGTCGTCCCGGTCTTGCCCGCCATCGGCCGGGTCCAGCCGGCGGCCTTCGCGGCGGCGGCGGAGGTGCCGGCGATGTCGTCCTTGCTCAGGCCGGTGACGAGGGTGTTCGCCAGGGCGGGCTCGACGGCCTGCTGGCAGGGCTCCTCGGTGATCGGGACGGGCTTGCCCTCGGCATCGGTGATCGAGTCGATCGGCGTCGGCGGGCACCACCTGCCCTGGGAGAACAGGGTGGCGCCGACGTTGGCCAGCTCCAGCACCGACGTCGGGGTGACGCCGAGCGTGAACGACGCGAGCCGCTGGTCCTTGATCACCTCGGCGATCGAGCGGTCGGTGCGCTTGCCGGTGCCCGGGTCGACGAACGGCGTCGTGGCCAGGGACTTCATGCCGAGGCGGACGGCCATGTCGACCACGTCCGGCACCCCGGTGAACTCCTCGAGCTTGATGAACGCGGTGTTCGGCGACTGCGCGAGCGCGTCGGTCAGGCTCATCCGGCCGGGGTAGTTGCCGGCGTTCGCGACCGGGACGGGGCGCCCGCTGCCGTCGACGTAGATCGGGGAGGCGTAGCCCGAGGGCGGCACCTGCATCGAGTAGTTGATGCCGAGGCCCTTCTCCAGCGCGGTGGCCGCGGTGAAGATCTTGTACGTGGACCCGGCCCCGAGGTTGACCGGCTGGTACGGCAGGCCGTAGCTGGTCTCCTCGGCGTCGGCGTTCAGACCGAACGTGCGGCTCGACCCCATCGCGAGCACGCGGTGCTTGTCCTGGCCGGGCTGGACCAGCGACATCACGTTCGCGACGTTGGGGGTGTCCGGCGGCACCTCCTTGTCCAGGGAGCGCTTGACCTCGGTCATCGCGCGGCGGTCCAGGGTGGTGCGGATGGTGTAGCCGCCGCGCTGGATCTGCTCCTCGGTGAAGCCGGCCTCGGTGAGGTACTGCGTCACGTACTTGCAGAAGAAGCCCATGTCGCCGGCGCCGTTGCAGCCGTTCGGCACGCGGACCAGCGGGTTCGCGACGCCGAGCGGAGCGGCCATCGCCTGCTTCGCCTGGGCGTCGTCGATCATCTGCTGCTGGCGCATCTGGTCGATGACGACGTTGCGCCGCTGCAGCGCGGTCTGCGGGTTCTGCACCGGGTCGAACTGGGTGGTCGAGCGGACCATCCCGGCGAGCATCGCGGCCTGCGGGACGGTCAGCTTGTCCGGCGTGGTGTTGAAGTAGGTGCGCGCCCCGGCGGCGACGCCGTAGGACCCGTTGCCCAGGAAGACGATGTTGAGGTAGCGGTTGAGGATCTCGTCCTTGGACAGCTGGCGCTCCAGCTGCAGGGCGATCCGCGCCTCCTTGAGCTTGCGGGCCGGGGTCTGCTCGGTGGCCTTGAGCCGCTCGGCCTCACTCGTCGCGTCGACGTAGAGCATGTAGTTCTTGACGTACTGCTGGGTGATCGTCGAGGCACCCTGGACGACGTCGCCGGACGCCGAGTTCGCGACGACCGCGCGCAGCGTGCCCTGCCAGTCGACGCCGTCGTGCTCGTAGAACCGGCGGTCCTCGATCGCCAGCATCGCGCCCTTCATCGCGGTCGAGATCTGGTCGTTCGTGACCTCGGTGCGGTTCTGGTCGAACAGGTAGGCGATCGGGCGGCCGTCGGAGTCGGTGAGCGTCGTCGTCAGCGGCGGGCGGGTGCCGACCAGGTCCGCCGAGCTCGACGTGACGCTGTCACCCGCCTCGTTGGACAGCACGCCGAGGCCGCCGACCAGCGGGAAGGCCATGCCCGCCGTGACCACACCGAGCAGGACGCACAGGCCGGCGAGGACGCCGAGCGGGCGGAGCAGACGCCGGGGGAACCTCACAGGGACAAGCCTACGGGCCGGGAGGTCAGGACACGGTCAGGCTCGTGTCCCCAGGTTGCGTAGTTTTGCGCGCTGACCCGGGCACCCTCCGCGTCCCAGGATCGAGGCATCACGTCGCGGGCCACCGGGCCCGCCCCGGCCCGAGAGGCGACCAGATGCTCGACACCCTGCGTCCCGTCACCGGCAGGCCCCGCCTGCGCCCCGCCGTCGTCGTCCGCGCCTGCACCGCGGTCTGGAACTGGCGCTCGGCCGCACGCTGCCGCACCTCCGACGCCGAGAACCTGTTCGTCACCGGTGCCGACCAGCGCGAGGCCCGCGAGTTCTGCCTGTCCTGCCCGGTCCGCACCGAGTGCCTGGCACACGCCCTGGACCACCGGGTCGAGTTCGGCGTGTGGGGCGGGATGACCGAGCGGGAGCGCCGCGCGCTCCTGCGCCGGCGCCCGGACGTGCGCGACTGGGCCGCGCTGCTCGGGCGAGCGCGCTCCGACCACTACGCCGGACGCAGCAGGAGCGCCTGACCCGATAGCGTCAGGCGCGTGCTCGAGTTCCTGGCCGGCCTCTACCGGACGCACGCCGACGACCTCGCCATGGTGATCGACCGGCAGCGGGAACTCCTCGCCGACGGCACGATCACCCCGCAGCTCGACGACGTCGAGGCCGAGCTGACCTACCTGCTGCTGCGCCACCACCGGCCGTCGCAGGTGGTGGAGGTCGGCACCTACTACGGCTGGTCCACCACCTGGATCCTGTCCGCGCTGCGCGACAACGGGTCCGGTCACCTGCAGTCGTTCGACCTGGTCGACCACGTGTGCGGCACCGTGCCCGAGGAGCTGTCGACCGGGCGCTGGACGTTCCACCGCGGGGACCTGCGCGAGACCGTCGAGAAGGTCCCGGCCGACACGGGCTACCTCTTCGTGGACGCCGACCACGGGCGCCGCTTCGCCCGCTGGTACCTGGAGCACCTGTTCGGGCGGATCGCGACGGGCACCCCGACCAGCGTGCACGACGTGTTCCACCTGCCCCGGGCGCGCCCGTTCACCGAGGGGTCCGAGGTGCTGCGGCACCTGGAACGCAGCGGCACCGGCTGGTTCACCTCCTCGCGAGCGGCGGCGCCGCGGAACCTGCGCGCGCTCGACGCCGTCCGGGCCGAGCTGGGGATCACCGGCATCCGCGGGACCTCACGCAACCCGATGATCTTCTTCTCGATGCCCTGAGGTCAGCGACCGGGATCGCGCAGGCCCTCGACGAGACCGTCGAGGACGGTGGCGAACCGGTCGGCCTCCGCCCGGTCCAGCGCGGACAGGAGGTCGGCCAGGCGTGCGTCGAGCCGGCCGCGGGCGCGCTCGACCGCGGCCCGGCCCGCGTCGGTGAGGGCGACGGCGACGGCGCGGCGGTCGGCCGCGTGCGGGTGGCGACGCAGCAGGCCGTGCGCCTCCAGAGCGCTGACGTGCCGGCTGGTGACGCTGCGCTCCAGCCCGACGGCCGCGGCCAGCTCGGTGGTGCTGACCCCGTCGCCGAGCCGGGCAAGCCCGGACAGCACCGGGTAGGTCGTCGCGTCGAGCCCGTCGATGTCGCTGGTCAGCGCCGTGTGCAACCCGGTGCGGGTGTCGCGCAGCAGGAGCCGGCCGAGAGCGTCCGCGCAGCGGCGTTCGGGGGTCACGCCCGCACGATACGTGCACCTTGCACGCTCCCTGCGGTCCGGCGTACCGTCTGAATGCGTGCACAGTGCACGCCAATGGAGGGAGTGGTCATGGCCGGAGCGGTGGATCCCGAAGACGTCCTGCCCGACGGGGCCGAGTACGCGGAGCTGGGTGGAGCCCAGGTGCGCAAGGGGACGGTCGCCGCGTTCGTCGCGACGGCCCGGTCGCTGGAGGCGCTGCCCGCAGGGGATCCGGCCGAGGCCGGTCTGGCCGCGCACCTGCGGGATCTGCTGCCGGCCCTGCGCGCGGTCGGGGTGCTCGAGGTGTTCGCGCCCCGGTCGGCCCGGCTGGGGGCGGCGCTCGGCGTGTCCTGAGCCTCAGCCCGCCGTCGCCGCGGCGCCGGTCTCGGCATCGCCGGCCAGCAGCGC
>NZ_WWFY01001180.1:0-4107 GCF_009864975.1 Pseudonocardia sp. SID8383 | reverse complement strand
CGGCCGGGGCCCCGCGGCTCAGTCGGCGGCGGGGGGTTTCGGGCCGGGAGCGGGCGTGGGGGTGTGCCCGTGGCCGTGGCCGTGGCCGTGGCCGTGGCCGTGCTTGGCCGCCACGCCCGCGCCGGGCATGGGGGCGGTGCCGCCCAGCTGGATGTCACCGGCCCGCAGCGGGGCGTCGTGGTACTTGCCCTCGTGCGCCAGGATCGGCCGCTGGTCCCCGGCGATCTCCGGGTACTTCTCCTCCAGCCTGCGTCGCTGGTCCCAGGTCCGGCGCATCGAGTCGATGTACTCGGAGTTCCCGTTGTAGACCCCGCGCCAGGTCTGGGGCATCTCGTCCTTGGACAGGCCGGGGCTGGCCTGGCCGCCGAGCGCGAACCCGGCGGGGACCTTGGTCGTCGCGCCGTCCCCGCAGAGCGGGCAGGGCGGGGTGGCCGCGTCCGACATGGACGCGAGGTGCTCGAAGCGGGCTCCGCACCCGCAGCGGAAGACGTAGATCGGCATCGTGCCGCCTTCGATCGGGGCGGCCGGCGGCCCCGGAGGACCACCGGCCGCGACGGTCACCAGTTCTCGACGGACTTCGTGAGGATGTCGGCGATGTCGTCCTCGGTCGGGGTCCGCGGGCAGGTCGCGAGCAGCCGCTGCTGCTTCATCGTCCCGGGGACCAGGTCCGGCACGTCGGCCTCGGTGTAGCCGACGCCGCCGATGCCGTTGGGGATGCCGATGTCGCGCATCAGCCGGGTGAGGACCCCTGGCAGCTGCTCACGCGGGTCGTTCACCTTGTCCGCCCGCGGATCCATCAGCTCCGCGGCCCGCAGGTGCCGCTCCGGCGCGGAGTCGAAGGAGAACCGGAACGCCTCCGGCGCGGTCAGCGACACCGACTCCCCGTGCGGCACCATCGCCTCATCCTGCGGGTAGCCCTGCGGCCGGTAGTCCTTGACCATGCCCGCGATCGGGTAGGCGTTGGCGTGCGGGATGTGCACACCGGAGTTGCCGAACCCCATGCCCGCGAAGGTCGCGGCCATCATCATGTCCGAGCGGGCCTCGACGTCCTCGGCGCCGCGCTCGACGGCGGCCCGGAACGACTTCGCGAGCAGCGACATCGCCTTCTCGCACCACAGGTCCGAGACCGGGTTCGAGCCGCAGTAGGTGACCCGCTCCTCGGGCTTCTTGCGGTCGAAGGTGGTGTAGTACCGCGCCGTGTAGCTCTCCACCGCGTGGCAGGTGATGTCCATCCCGGCCGCCGCGGTGACCTGCGGCGGCAGCGTCATCGTCAGCAGCGGGTCGATGACGGCCAGGGTCGGGCGCAGCCGCCAGTGGCTGATCCCGGTCTTGACCTTCATCGACAGGATGTCCAGCACGCACATCGCGGTGGACTCCGAGCCGGTGCCCGCCGTCGTCGGGACGGCGATCAGCGGCTTGAGCTGCCCGGGCGGCACCTTCGCGCCACCGATCGGCTTGTTGATGTAGTCCATCAGCTCGCCGGGGTGGCTGGTGAGCAGGTTGATCGCCTTGGCGGTGTCGATCGCCGACCCGCCCCCGACGGCGACGAAGCCGTCCCACGGACCCTGCGCGCGGGCGTACTCGGTCGCCTTGTTCATCGAGTCGTCGGTCGGCTCGACGTGCACGCCGTCGAAGATCTCGGACTCGATGCCGTAGCGGGACAGGTTGTCGGCGAGGCGCTGCGGCGCGCCGAGCGCGTTCACCCCCGGGTCGGTCACGATCAGGACCCGGGACACGTCGTAGGCCGACAGCTCGAAGCCGACCTCGTCGATCGCGCCCGCGCCGAACTTCAGCGGCGGCGCACCCCAGGTGAAGATCGTCTCCTCGGTGTACTCGGGAACCTCGAACGTCATCAGGTGTACGACCCCTCCGGTGCCTTGCGCAGCTGGTGGATCTGCTCGGCGTCGTGGCCGAACACCATCTGCGCGTTCGTCTGCTCCTGGATGCCGCGCAGCTTCTCCACCGAGGAGAACCAGTCCTCCAGGTTGTTGACGATCGCGGCCGGCGCGGCGGGCGGGCCGTAGCTCGCTCCCATGTAGACCGCGTCCGAGGTGAAGATCATCGTCCCGGTGTCGGGGAGGTCGACGCGCATCGACATGCAGCCGGGGGTGTGCCCCGGGGTCTGGATCATGCTGACGCCGGGGAGCAGCTCGACGTCGCCGGAGACGATCTCCCAGTCGATGCCCTCGTAGTCGGCCTTGAGGTGGGCGCCGTTGAACGGACCCTCGAAGCCGAGCGCGAACTCCTTCTCCTTGTCCGAGCAGATCATCTTCGCGTTGGTGTTCTTGAACATCTGGGCGTTGCCCGCGTGGTCGAAGTGCAGGTGCGAGAGGACGACGTAGTCGATCTCGTCGAGCCCGACGCCCATCTTGTGCAGCTGCTTGTCCAGGTACTCGTCGTCGGCGACCTGGTCGTAGGGGAAGAACTCCTGCAGACCGGTCGGCGCCCAGCGCGTCTCCCAGTCCGACGGACAGCTGGTGTCCCACAGCAGCTTGCCCTCGTCGGTCTCGACGAGGACGCAGTGCGTGGGCACCTCCACCCAGTCGATCGGGGCGTCCTTCTCGGACCGTGGCTTGATGCTGACACCGGGCTTGAGGAGCAGGAACGGGAGATTGGCGTGCATCGCCCCGCAGGGGATGACGCTGAGCTTGTTCGCCGTGGCCATGAGGGATCCCTTCGTCGCTGGAGGGTTCTGGCAGTTCGTCGCCAGGCCAGTCTCGGGAAGCCCGGGGCAGGCGTCCATGGTCGTATGCGCCTGTCTTGATCGCAGGACATGGCGCGGACAGACATAGGGTCGGGCGCATGAAGCCGGCTCCGCCGTTCCCCGAGCCCAGCCAGGACGCGATCCTCCAGGCCGTCGGGCAGACAGCGCTGGACCTCGCGGACGTCGGCGACCGCGACGTCATGCTCGGCGCCGTACTGCGCCGCACCCGGGCGCTGCTCGGCGCGGACATGGCCTACTTCAGCCTCAACGACCTGCACTCCGGTACGACCTACATCGAGCTGACCGACGGCGTCCGCACACCGGAGTACCGCGCGATCCGGATGCCGTTCGGCACCGGTGTGCTGGGGCGGGCGGCGGCCGGCGCGGGCACGGTCGCCACCGCGGACTACCTGGCCGACCAAGCGCTCAACCACCTGTCGGGGATCGACACGATCGTGCGCGGCGAGGGTGTGCGGGCCATCGCCGGCGCCCCGATGCGCCTGGGCGGGCGGGTCGTGGGAGCGCTGCTCGTGGCCCACCGCGGACCCCGCACCCTCGGCCCGGCCGCCCGGACCGCGCTGGAGCACATGGCCGTGCAAGCCGCCGTCGCGCTGGAGCAGACCCGGCGCGGCGAGGAGATCCGGCGCCTGCGCACCACCCGCGACGACGGTTCCGACCCCGGCGCCCGGCTGCGCCTGGAACACCTCCTGCACCTCGACGAACGCCTCATGGGGGCGATGGCCGGCTCCACCGCCGAGGCGGCCGGGGTGTTCGCCGTGCTCGCCGAGTCCGTCGGGCACCCGCTCTCGCTGCACGACCCGTCCGGGGCGCTGCGCACGGGACGACGGCTGCTCACCCCCGAGGAGCTGGCCGGGTGGCGGTTGCGGTCGGCGGTCCGCACCTCCCAGCAGGCCGGTGGGGTCGCGATCGCGCACCTGCCCGGCGGCGGGACCTACGCGCTGCTCGCGATCACCACGGCGGGAGAGCACCTGGCGACCCTGGTCATGGAGGGCGCCGACGACGACGCCGTCGCCCGGCTGGCGCACGCCTCGGCGTTCATGACGGTCGCACTGCTCGTCGAGCGGGCACTGGCCCAGGCCGACGAGACCGCCCAGACCACCCTGGTCGAGGAGCTCGTCGACAGCCGGGTCCCGCCGCGGCCGACGCTGGGGACCCGGCTCGCGCAGTACGGCCTCTCCCCCGACGCCCCGGCCACGGTGCTGGTCGTCGACGTCGACCCGGCCGGTGCGGTGACCGCGGCGCGGGCGGTCCGGGGGCTCGACGGGGCGGGCCGCTGGCTGGTGTCGGTGCACGACGGTCACGTGTGCGTGATCGCCGCCGGGACGACCGGCCCCGGCCCCGCGGGGACCGGCGCGGCACCGCTCGTCGCCGAGGGGCTCGCC
>NZ_WWFY01001179.1:0-4415 GCF_009864975.1 Pseudonocardia sp. SID8383 | reverse complement strand
CGGGCGGTGTCCCGCCCGGTGTGCCCGGCGCGAACGACGGCGGCGGCGCGAAGCGGTCCGCCGGGGTGTGCAGGGGGTCGAGACCGTCGTCGCCGGGTTCGTCGGGCAGCGGCCCGACGCCCAGCGGGTCGTCGCCGAGGTCGCCGAGATCGGCGTAGTCACCCGCATCCGACGGCGGTTCGGGGGCAGCGGGCCGCGGTCCCGGGGTGGGACGTGGGGCGGGCGCGGGATCCCGTTCGCGGGACACCAGTTCGGTGAACCCGGTCGGGGTCGGCTCGCGCCGGGCGCCGTCGTCCTCGGACGTGGCCTCCGGCTCCGGGGGCTCGC
Organism: Pseudonocardia sp. SID8383; assembly: GCF_009864975.1. Taxonomy (NCBI): domain Bacteria; kingdom Bacillati; phylum Actinomycetota; class Actinomycetes; order Pseudonocardiales; family Pseudonocardiaceae; genus Pseudonocardia; species Pseudonocardia sp. SID8383. Next base: position 4,088 of record NZ_WWFY01001179.1, on the reverse strand, counting down.
CCGAGCCGGACCGCATGACCAGGTCGACCAGGGAGCCGGGGACCACCGGCACGCGGCCGGTCCGGATCGCCTCGCCGAGCCCGTCGGGGTTCGGTTCGGGGTCCGGCGGGCCGTCGGCACGCCGGGGGGAGCGGTCGTCGGGGCCCGGGTGACCGGGCGCCGACGTCATGCGTTCTGCGGCGGTCGGGTGCACATAACGATTCGATTATCGCGAGCGTCGCCCCGGGCCCGGACCCCGGGTGGCCCCCCGGCCCGTCCTGGTCGTCCCACCTGCGACGTCCGTCCTGGTCCGGGGCTGGTCACGCCCCGTTCCGAGATCACCGAACGGGAGGACCCCGATCGAGGTGAGCGAGATCGGCGGGATGCGGCCGACGGTGGTGCTGTCGGGGTCCTCCTCGGCCGGGCGGTGCCCGGGACCGAGGAGCAGGGAACCGGTGGCGGGCGCGTCCTCGTCCTCGTCGTCGGCGGGATCACCGGCCTCCGAGCCGGCGGCGTCGGCCGACGGCCTGCTGCCGAGCTCCGACACCGAGGCGATCGAACCCTCGTCCGACGCCGGCGCCGAGGTCGAGGACGGCAGGGAGACGGGCGGCGGGGAGACGGGCGGCAGGGAGACGGGCGGCAGGGAGACGGGCGCGGGGCCGAACAGGGCGTCGTCGAGGGCGGCCGAGACCGGCTCACGGTCCAGCTCCTCGGCGAGGGTGCGCTGCACCCTTGTCAGCTCGTCCCGGACGTCGTCGCGCAGCGCGGCGAGCCGCTCGACGTCGCGCACGACCGCCGACCGTCGCTCCCCGGCGCCCTGCTCGGCGTCGCGCAGCAGCGCGGCGGCCTCGGCGCGCGCGGTGGACAGCGTCTGCTCGGCGTCGGAGCGGGCGTCGGCGAGGATCCGCTCGGCCTCGGTGCGGACGCCGGACAGCCGGTCGGACACGGTGCGCTCCCGCTCGGCGAGGTCGCGCTCGCGGCGGTCGGCGTCGTGCTCACGGTCGTCGAGGGTGCTGCTGCGGGAGGCGAACTCGCGGTCCAGGGTGGCGGCGCGGCCGAGCAGCGCCTCCTCGGTGCGGGAGCGACGGTCCTCGGCCTCGCGGCGAGCGCGTTCCACGATCTCCGCGGCCTCGTCGGCCGCACGATCGCGCAGCTCGGCCGCCTCCTGCTCGGCGGCCTGGAGGACGCGTTCGACGCGGCGGCCGAAGCCGGCTTCCTCGGCGCGGCGCTCCTCACCGGCCCGGGCGGCGGAGTCGTTCTCCAGCTGCTCCTGCAGTCGCCGGACCTGCGCGCGGGCCGCGGACAGCGACTGCTCGGCCGCGTCCGCGCGGCGGATCTCGTCGTGGATGCGGTGGTCGAGCTCGGCCAGCCGGGTGTCGACCTCGCCGCGGTCGTAGCCGCGCAGGACGACGGTGAACCAGGAGCCGTCCTCGCCGTCGTGGCGGTCGGGGTGGGCCCCGGAGTCACCGCCGCGGTGCGTGTGCCGCGACGACCCGTCGACCGGCTCGTGCCGATGCGGACCGGACAGCGAGGGAGAGACGCTCACGATGAACCCCCAAGACGGGTGACTACGAGCCGCCCGACGTGCCGGGGCGGCGTCCCGTCCAACGAGACCGGACGCATTCGGTCACGTTCAGCGCTGGATCAACCCGGAAAGCGCCCGAATGCCACTCGAATGGCCGCCGGACGGCCGGGCCGGCGATCACAGTGTGTGGTAATACCCCTACTCGGGTCAGAACTCCGAGTTCTGCATGCTCGCCGCGGCGTACTGCAGGTAGTTCCACAGCTGCTCGCGGTGCTCCGGAGAGAGGTTTTCCTCGTCGACGGCGATCCGCATGCAGCGCAGCCAGGCGTCGCGTTCGATCGGGCCGATCGTGAACGGCACGTGCCGCATCCTCAGCCGGGGGTGGCCGCGCTGGTCGGAGTAGGTGCGCGGACCTCCCCAGTACTGCTCCAGGAACATCCGCAGGCGGTCCTCGGCCGGGCCGAGATCCTCCTCCGGGTACAGCGGCCGCAACACCTCGTCCCGGGCCACCTCCTCGTAGAACCGGTGGACGATCCGGTGGAAGACCGGGGCGCCACCCACCTCGGCGTAGAAGTTCTGCGGTGCACTCACGCCGACCAGTCTCCCAGGAGTCGTCAGTTCTGCTTCTGCGCCTGGCCGTCGAAGGCCGCGCCGGGGTAGACCATCGGCCGCGGGATGCCGTGGTCGTCGAACGCGTCGGTGATCGCGCCGTTGAGCGCGCGCTGCACCGCCCACTGCCGGCCGGGACTGACCCGCACGGTGATCCGCAGCGTGACGCCCTCCGGGCCGATCTTGTCGACGCCGAGCACCTCGGGGGCCTCCAGCACGTCACCGGCGATGTCGTCCTGGGAGGCGCGCTCGGTGGCGGTGCTCCCGGCCAGCTCGGTGGCCTCCTCGACGTCGGCGTGGTGGGCGATCGGCAGGTCGACCACCGCGACCGCGTAGCCCTGGCTCATGTTGCCCACGCGCAGGATCTCGCCGTTGCGGACGTACCAGACGGTGCCCTTGATGTCGCGGATCGTGGTGATCCGCAGGCCGACCGCCTCGACGGTGCCGACGGCCTCCCCGACGTCGACGACGTCGCCGACGCCGTACTGGTCCTCCAGCAGCATGAACATGCCGGACAGGAAGTCGCGCACCAGGTTCTGCGCACCGAAACCGATGGCGAGCCCGATCACCCCGGCACCGGCCAGCAACGGGCCCAGCGGGTAGCCGAGCTCGTTCATCACCATCATCACCGCGACGAGCAGCACGACCGCCGAGACGATCGAGCGCAGCACCGAGCCGATCGTGCGTGCCCGCTGCGCCCGTCGCTGCGTACCCGGGTCCGCCGCCGGCGCAACGGCGGCGCCGCCACCCGGACGCAGCCGGCGGGCCCGGCCCACCAGCGCGGTGAACCGGCCGTTGGTCGCGCCGTCGACCATCCGCGCGATCGCCCGGTGCGCCAGCCACCGGAACAGCACCGCGACCACGACGATCACGGTGATCGCCACGGTCCTGCTGACCAGGGTGTCCGCGTGCTGGGCCAGGAAGTCGTTGCTGGTCCAGCGGTAGAGCGTGGCGCACCACGAACCGGCGTCGTGCACGCAGTCCGGCATCAGCGTCACGTTCTGCAGGGGTACGTCGGGCAGCACGACGGGGGTCACGAGTCCTCCTCGGGGGGCGGTGAGGGCTGCGTCGGAACCCCCGAGGCTACGTCACCCGCCGGTGTGACGACGGTCGCGCACGTGGTCCGGAACCGACCGGTGTCGTTGCAGGTCAGGGGCGGTCTCCGGAGGCCCGGCGACGGTCCGCAGCGGCACCACGCCGGCCCAGGCGAGACCGGCGGCGACGTCGGCCTCGTCGTCGGACGGCGGCCCGGAGCGGCTCTTCACGCTGGCCTCGGTCAGGTCGAGCGCGAACACCGCGGTGGCGGCCAGCTCCCGGCGGTCCGGGCGGCGGGCGTGGTCCCATGCGCCCGGGGTGAGGTGCTCGACGATCACCCGCAGCGCGTGCAGACGCTCGTCGTCGCCGGTGACGCGGCGGGCGTCGCCGTGCACGACCGCGCTGCGGTAGTTCATCGAGAAGTGCATGAGCGCGCGGGCGTGCACGATGCCGTCGAGGTGGGTCACGGTCACGCAGCAGGGCAGCGTGTCGCCGGTCAGGTAGCGGGCCCCGGACGAGCCGTGCAGGTAGAGCGTGTCGCCGTCGCGGCCGTAGGCGGTCGGGAGGACGACGGGTGCGTCGTCGCGGACGAAGCCCAGGTGGGCGACGAGGCCGTCGTCGAGGACCGCGTGCAGGTCGGACCGGTCGACGGCGGCCCGGTCGCGCTTGCGGCCCAGCGTGCTGCGGGTGGTGGGGGAGAGCGTCACCAGCCGAGGATGGCTCTCGACAGTGGCATCCTGGAACGGCCACTTCCGGTCGCGGACGAAAGGCCACTGTGCAGGATCTCCCGATCGTCCTCGACCGCGCCGCGGCGACCCCGCTGGCGGTCCAGCTCGCCGACGGTCTCCGCGCCGCGGCCGTGGGCGGGGCACTGCGCCCCGGCGACCGGCTGCCGTCGACCCGGGGGCTCGCGACGACGCTGCGGGTGAGCCGGACGGTC
>NZ_WWFY01001178.1:0-5273 GCF_009864975.1 Pseudonocardia sp. SID8383 | reverse complement strand
GGCGGCCTCGGCGTACCAGGCCTGCGGGTCGTCGACGCCGTCCGCCGCGAGCTGCCGCAGCAGGTCACGGCGCTGCACCGCGGCGACGTCCACGGTGGCCGCGTGGTGGGCCAGGGCGGCGTGGGCACGACTGAACACCCACAGCGTGCGGCGCATCGCGTGGTGGCGCAGCAGGGTCCGGTCCTCGTGCAGCGCCGCCGCGACCGGCGCCAGCGTCGGCGTCGCCATCCGGGCCGCCGCCGACAGGTACACCGAGACCGGGTCGGTGGAGTGCAGCGCGACCAGGTCGTCGCTGATCGCGACGACGTCGTCGGTGCGGGTGTGCGGGGCGAGCCGGTGCCGGGTCACCAGCCGGGCCCGGCGTTCGGCGTCGCTCACGTGGCGGGTCACGCCGCGGAGACTGCCACGGCCCACCGACGGCGAGGACGTGGCTCACCCCGCCGGGATGGGACCGTGCCGGACCGCCGCCGTATCCTGGGGGCCATGCTCCGCCGCCTCGACCTGCGAGCCGAACCGCTGCCCCGTCCGGCCACCCTGCGCGGCATGATGCCGCGCGCCGAGCTGGACATCGACGCCGCTCTGGAGCGTGCCCGCCCGCTGGTGGAGGACGTGCGCGACCGCGGCGCCGCCGCCGCGCTGGACGCCACCGAGCGCTTCGACCGGGTCCGTCCGGAGACCGTGCGCGTCCCGGCCGAGGCGATCTCCGCCGCCCTGCGCGATCTCGACCCGGACGTGCGCGCGGCACTGGAGAGCTCGATCGAGCGCGCCCGGATCGTGCACGCCGAGCAGCGCAGGCCCGACGTGGTCACCCAGGTCGTCCCCGGCGGCACCGTCACCGAGCGGTTCGTCCCGGTCCGCCGGGTCGGGCTCTACGCCCCGGGCGGGCTGGCGGTCTACCCGTCGAGCGTGATCATGAACGTGGTCCCGGCGCAGGCGGCCGGCGTGGAGTCGCTGGTCGTCGCCTCCCCGGCGCAGGCGGAGTTCGGCGGACGCCCGCACCCGACGATCCTGGCGGCGGCCGCGCTGCTCGGCGTCGAGGAGGTGTGGGCCGTCGGCGGCGCCCAGTGCGTCGCGCTGCTGGCCTACGGCGGCACCGATACCGACGGCGCCGAGCTGGAGCCGGTCGACATGGTCACCGGCCCCGGCAACGTCTACGTCACCGCGGCCAAGCGGATGCTGCGCGGCCTGGTCGGGATCGACGCCGAGGCCGGCACCACCGAGATCGCGATCCTCGCCGACGACACCGCGGACGCCGCGCACGTCGCCGCGGACCTCATCTCGCAGGCCGAGCACGACCCGAACGCCGCATCGGTGCTGGTCACGACCTCCGACGCGCTGGTGGAGCGGGTCGAGGCCGAGCTGGAGACCCGGGTCGGCGCGACCAAGCACACCGAGCGGGTGCGCACCGCGCTGACCGGGCCGCAGTCCGGGGTCATCCTGGTGTCCTCGACCGCCGACGGGGTCGCCGTCGTCGACGCCTACGCCGCCGAGCACCTGGAGATCCAGACCGCCGACTCCGGGGGCGACGCGGCGAAGGTCCGCAACGCCGGTGCGATCTTCGTCGGGGCCTGGTCGCCGGTGTCGCTGGGCGACTACTGCGCCGGGTCGAACCACGTGCTCCCGACCGGGGGCTGCGCGCGGCACTCCGGCGGGCTGTCGACGGCGACGTTCCTGCGCGGCATCCACGTCGTCGACTACGGACGCGCGGCGCTGGCCGAGGTCGCCGGCCGGGTCGTGACCCTGGCGAACGCCGAGGATCTGCCCGCCCACGGCGAGGCCGTGACCGCCCGGTTCGAGGGGGCCGGGGCGTGACCGCCGGGTCGACGGTCCGGCTCGCGGACCTGCCGCTGCGCGAGGACCTGCGCGGGAAGAGCCCGTACGGCGCGCCGCAGCTCGACGTCGCGGTGCGGCTCAACACCAACGAGAACCCGTACCCGCCGCCGCCCGAGCTTGTCGCCGACGTCGCCGCCTCGGTGGAGGAGGCGGCCCGTGAGCTGCACCGGTACCCCGACCGCGACCTCGTCGCGCTGCGGGGCGATCTCGCCGCCTACCTGTCCCGGCAGACCGGGGTCGAGCTGACCACGGCGAACCTGTGGGCCGCGAACGGGTCCAACGAGATCCTCCAGCAGATCCTGCAGACCTTCGGCGGTCCCGGCCGGACCGCGCTCGGCTTCGTGCCCAGCTACTCGATGCACCCGATCCTCGCCTCCGGTACGCAGACCGAGTTCGTCCCGGTGCCGCGCCGCGACGACTTCACCCTCGACATCGACGCGGCCGTCACCGTCCTGGCCGAGAAGGCCCCGGACGTCACGTTCGTGACCAGCCCGAACAACCCGACCGGGCAGTCGGTCGCCCCGGCCGACCTGGCCCGGCTGGTCGACGCCGCCCCCGGCATGGTCGTCGTCGACGAGGCCTACGCCGAGTTCGCCGAGGCCACCGGCCGCCCGAGCGCCACGACCCTGCTGGCGACGCACGGCCACAAGCTCGTGGTGTCGCGGACGATGAGCAAGGCGTTCGCCTTCGCCGGCGGTCGGCTGGGCTACCTCGCCGCCGCGCCCGCGGTGATCGACGCACTCCAGCTCGTGCGACTGCCCTACCACCTGTCGGTGCTGTCGCAGGCCGCCGCGCGGGCCGCGCTCCGCCACGCCGAGGCCACCCTCGGCTCGGTGGCGCTGCTCGCCGCCGAGCGGGACCGGATCTCCGGCGAGCTGGCCGCCGCCGGCTACGACGTCGTCGCCTCCGACGCCAACTTCATCCTCTTCGGACGCTTCGCCGACGCCGGCCGCGCCTGGAAGGGGTTCCTCGACCAGGGCGTGCTGATCCGCGACGTCGGCATCCCCGAGCGGCTGCGGGTCACCGTGGGCACGCCGGAGGAGAACGACGCCTTCCTCACCGCCGCCACCGACCTCGCCACCCAGGAGCTGTTGTGATGACCGACAAGGTGAGCCGCATCGGACGCGTCGAACGCGTCACCAAGGAGACCCGCATCGTCGTCGAGATCGACCTCGACGGCACCGGGCGCACCGACATCACCACCACGGTCCCGTTCTTCGACCACATGCTCGACGCGTTCGGCAAGCACGGCAGCTTCGACCTGTCCGTGCACGCCGAGGGCGACATCGAGATCGACTCCCACCACACCGTGGAGGACGTCGCGATCGTGCTGGGACAGGCGATCCGCCAGGCGCTGGGGGACAAGAAGGGCATCCGCCGCTTCGGTGACGCCTGGATCCCGATGGACGAGGCCCTCGCCCAGGCCGTCGTCGACGTCTCCGGCCGGCCCTACACCGTGTGCACCGGCGAGCCGGAGATGATGCGCGGCTTCGTCGTCGGCGGGCACTACCCGACCGTGCTGAACAAGCACGTGTTCGAGTCCCTGGCCTTCCACGGGCACCTCGCCCTGCACGTCCGGGTGCTCGACGGCCGCGACCCGCACCACATCACCGAGGCCGAGTTCAAGGCCGTGGCCCGCGCGCTGCGGGCCGCGACCGAGCCCGACCCGCGGGTCACCGGGGTGCCGTCCACCAAGGGCGCCCTCTGACGGAATGTTGAGCCCTCAACTTCTGTTGCAGAGGGCATGACGAAGATCGGGTTCCTGTCGTTCGGGCACCACGGAGAGGTCCCCGGGTCCCGGACCCCCACCGCCGCCGACGCGCTGCGCCAGACCGTGGAGCTGGCGCGTGCCGCGGAGGACATCGGCATCGACGGCGCCTTCGTGCGCGTGCACCATTTCGAGCGCCAGCTGGCCGCGCCGTTCCCGCTGCTCGCAGCGATCGCGGCGACCACCAGCCGGATCGAGATGGGCACCGGTGTGATCGACATGCGCTACGAGAACCCGCTCTACATGGCCGAGGAGGCCGCCGCGACCGACCTGCTCTCCGGCGGGCGGCTGCAGCTCGGCGTGAGCCGGGGCTCGCCCGAGATCGCGCTGAACGGCGCCGAGGCCTTCGGGTACCGGCCCGCCGACGGGCAGACCCACGCCGACGCCGCCCGCGCCAAGGCCAAGGTGTTCCTCGCCGCGATCCGCGGTGCCGGGGTGGCACCCGCCGACCCGTCCCGCACCCGCGGGCGGCACGTCGCGCTGCCGGTGCAGCCGCAGTCCCCGGGCCTCGGCGACCGGATCTGGTGGGGCGCGGGGACCCGGGCCACCGCCGAGTGGGCCGCGACCCAGGGCATGAACCTGCAGAGCTCGACGCTGCTCACCGAGGACACCGGCGAGTCGTTCGACCGGCTGCAGGCCGAGCAGATCCTGCGCTACCGCGAGGCCTGGGCCGCCGCCGGGCACGACCGCGCCCCGCTGGTGTCGGTGTCGCGCAGCGTCATCCCGGTCACGACCGACCTCGACCGCCGCTACTTCGGTGAGCGCGGCGAGGACGACCAGGTCGGGGTCCTGGACGGCGCCCGGTCCCGGTTCGGCCGCAGCTACGTCGGCGACCCGGACCGGATCGCCGCCGAGCTCGCCGAGGACGTCGCCGTGCGGGAGGCGGACTACGTGCTGTTCACCGTGCCCAACCAGCTCGGTGTCGAGTACAACGCGCACCTGCTGCGCTCGATCGCCGAGCGGGTCGCCCCGGCGATCGGCTGGGCGCCGGCCGGTCACCAGGTGGCGGCGGCGGTTCCCAGCAGCTGAGGCGGGCCGGGCAGCGGCGCGGGCCGGCCGTCGAACTCCAGGGGGAGCACGGGTTCGACGAGCCGGCCCATCGGCCCGTCGACGGCGTGCCGCCCGATGGTGGCCGCCCCGGGCCGGGGCAGGTCCGCTACCTCCGACGCGGCGAACATCCCGAGCCCCCGGACCGCACAGCTCGCCGGGCAGGTGACCGTGGAGCGCGACGGCACGCCCGGCCTGCCCGACGACGTCGCCCATGCCCTCGCCGTCCCCGGCGCCCGGATCCCGCTGCCGACCGTGCTCGTCGTCGGAGGACCTGCGGGACCGACCGCCGTCGACGCGGTCGGGACCGCCGACCCCGGCCTGGTGCAGCCGGGGGAGGTGGTCCTGTCCAGCCCGACGGCCGCCGCGCTCGGCCTCGCCGGGGGCGCGATTCTCGACGCCCGGTTCGCCGACGGCAGTGTCGTTCCGCTGCGGGTCGCGCGCATCCTGCCACCCGACGAGCAGCGCGGAGACCTCGTCGTCGACCGCTCCCAGGTGCGCGCGCACGATCCGGCGGCCCTCACCCGCACGGCGTTCCTGCCGGCGGGCGCGGTGCCCGACCCGCCACCGGCCGGGGTCACCGTGCGGGACGCGGCGGCCCACGCGGCCGCCGGGTACGCCGTCG
>NZ_WWFY01001177.1:0-7407 GCF_009864975.1 Pseudonocardia sp. SID8383 | reverse complement strand
CAGGTTGCCCGCCGCCCCGCGTCCGGTGCAGCCGGCCCGCGACGCCGCGACCGTCCGGCTCGCCGCGGGTTGAGGACCGCGCCACGCTCGCCGGTCCCGCGGCCACCCTGCGGGCCCACGACGACGGCGCCGCCCGCCCGGGAGGTCATCGGCGGAAACGGACAGATGTGACGAGGCTCGCGTACCCCCCACTGTCGGAACCCTGGGCCATGCCCTAGCGTTCTGCACAGTCGAAGGGGAGTACTCCCGAACACGGCGTCGCCGTCATCACGGCACCGGCCCGAGCCGGTCCCGGTTGCGCCGGTCCACCGCGGTCACCGCGGCGGGCGGAGGAGACCTTCAGCGCCCCTACCTGCGCTGGAGGACCCCGCCGTGAACGTTCCCCTCTGGGCGTGGCTGGCCACGCTCGCCGTCGTCGTCGGCATGCTCGTGTTCGACTTCGTCGGGCACGCCCGTGACCCGCACGAGCCCACGCTGCGCGAGTCGGCGATCTGGTCGGCCGGCTACATCGCGATCGCCCTGCTGTTCGGCGTCGGTGTCGGCGTCTTCTCGGGCTGGCAGTACGGCGGCGAGTACATGGCCGGCTGGCTGACCGAGAAGGCCCTGTCGGTCGACAACCTGTTCGTCTTCCTGCTGATCATGACCAGCTTCGCGGTGCCGAAGGTGCACCAGCAGAAGGTGCTGCTGATCGGCATCGCGATCGCGATCGTCATGCGCGGTGCGTTCATCGCGGTCGGCGCGGTGATCATCGAGCAGTTCGTCGCGGTCTTCTACCTGTTCGCGGTCATCCTGTTCTGGCTCGCCTGGTCCCAGATCCGCGAGGCGATGTCCTCCGACGACCACGAGCAGGCCGACGCCGGTGACTCGAAGCTGATCCGCCTGGTCCGCAAGGTGCTGCCCACCTCCACCGAGTACGACGGCGCGAAGCTCGTCACCCGCGTCGACGGCAAGCGGCTCCTCACCCCGATGGCGCTGGTCATCGTCGCCATCGGGCTGACCGACCTGCTGTTCGCGTTCGACTCGATCCCGGCGATCTTCGGCCTCACCCAGGAGCCGTTCCTGGTGTTCACCGCGAACGCCTTCGCCCTGCTCGGCCTGCGCCAGCTGTACTTCCTCATCGGTGGGCTGCTGGAGCGCCTGATCTACCTGGCGCACGGCCTCGCGGTGATCCTGGCGTTCATCGGCGTGAAGCTCACCCTGCACGCGCTGCACGAGAACAACGTGCCGTTCATCAACGACGGGCAGCCGGTGCCGGTGCCCGAGGTGCCGATCTGGCTGTCGCTGCTGGTCATCACCGGGACGATCGCCGTCGCCGCCGTCGCGAGCCTGGTCGTCTCCCGGCGCCGCGCCGCGGCCGCCCCGGCAGCCCCGGAGGTCGCCGGACCCGACACCGACGGTGCGGACGACGCGACCGTGGACGCGGATCAGATCCCCAGCACCACCCGGGCGACCGAGAAGTAGATCAGCAGCCCGGTCGCGTCGACGAGCGTCGTGACCAGGGGAGCGGACACCACCGCCGGGTCGATCCCGACCCGGCGGGCCAGCAACGGCATCGTCGCGCCCACCGTCGCCGCCCAGCCGCAGATCGCCACCAGCGTCACCGCCACCACGACGGCGACCTGGACCCCGACCAGCAGCGACGCGACGGCCAGCCCCAGCGCACCGAGCAGGGTGCCCAGCAGCAGCCCGACCCGCAGCTCCCGCCACACCACGGCGGGCAGGTCGGCCAGGCGCACCTCCCCGACGGCGATCGCCCGGACCGCCGCCGACGCGGACTGGGCACCGGCGTTGCCGCCGGTGCCCACGAGCAGCGGGATGAACAGCGCCAGCGCGGTGACCTGCTCGAGTGCGTCCTCGAAGATCTGCAGCACGTTGACCGTCAGCACCGCGGCGAGCAGCAGCACCGCCAGCCACACCGCGCGGGTGCGCGCCAGCTTCGTGACCCGCACGTACATGTAGTGGCCCGACCACGGCGCCGCGCCGGACTGGCGGGCGACGTCCTCGGTGTCGGCGCGCTCCAGGATCTCGACGGCGTCGTCGATCGTCAGCAGGCCCAGCAGCCGATCCTCCGAGTCGACGACCAGCAGGTCGAGCAGGTTCGCCTCGCCCATCAGGCGTGCGGCGTCCTCGGCGGCGTCGGTGGCCCGCACCCGCGGCGCCCCGTCGTCGACGAGGTCGGCGACGGCGACGTCCGGCCGGGCCAGCACCAGGTCGCGCAGCGAGACGGTGCCGATCACCCGGCGCCCGGCGTCGGTGACGGCGAGGGTGTACACGGTCTCGGCCTGCGCACCCTTGCGCCGCACGACGGCCAGCGCCTCGGTGACGCTGCTGTGCAGCGGCACGGCGACGGTCTCCGGCGTCATCACCCGCCCGACCGAGCCGTCGGGGTAGCCGAGCAGTGCCGCGGTCATCGACCGTTCCCCGGCCGACAGCCCGGCCAGCACCCGGTTCGCGACCTTGGCCGGTGCCTCGCCGAGCATCCGGGCGCGGTCGTCGGGGTCCATGTCCTCGACCAGGGCGGTCACCGCGTCGTCGCGCAGCCCCGCCAGCAGCTCCTGCTGGTCGACCGGGTCGAGCTCCTCGAACACGTCGAGCGCGCGGTCCTTGCCGAGCAGCCGGAACACCCAGCCCGCGTCGACCGGTTCCATCCGGGCCAGCGCGTCGGCGATCTCGTGGGCGGGCCGTCCGTCGATCCGGTCGAGGACTCCGGCGGGGTCGTGGCGTTCGACGAGATCGGTCCAGCGTTCCATGCGGGTGATCCTGCCGCCGGGGCCTGCCGCGTGCAGCGGCGGGAGTATGTCCGTTTCGGTAGGATCGGTGACGTCTACCGCACATCCCGGATGACTGCCCCCGGGAGCGGGAACCCGGTCGGTGGCACCGAGGAGGTCACGATGTCCGTCACACCCCCGCCCCTGCCGCCGCCGTCGCCCGGCGGCGGGACCGGCGACCCCGACCCACGCCCGGTGGCGCGCCCCCTGGACCGCGACGAGGAGCTCCGGCTCTCCGGCCTCGAACAGGAGCTGCGCCGCTCCGACCCGGAGCTGGACACCGAGCTGACCGCACCGCACCGGCCCACGCGCGCCGCGGGCGGCCGCGCGGACCGGATCCTGCAGGCCGTCGCGATCACCGTGATCGTGCTGGTGATCGTGCCGAGCGACTGGGTCGCCGGACTGCTGTCGTTCGGGCTGCTGCTCGGGATCCCGGCCGCGATGGCCTGGATCGCCGTCCGCGCGCACCGGGAGAACGTCGCCCGGGAGCAGGCCGAGGGCCGCGACGACGAGCGCGCCTGACCCGTACCCGGCCCCACCGTGGTGCGGCCGGGCCCGGCTCCGCCGTCCGCGGGTGCCCGGCGGGACCGGCGCCGCGGACGGGGTCCACGACGCCGGCCAGACGCGTGGTCAGGTCGCGGAGGGGGCCGCCGTCGCCGCCTCGGTCGGGTCGGTCGTCGAGCGGACGGCCGGGAGCCCGAGGTGCTCGCGCAGCGTCGTCCCGGCGTAGTCGGTGCGGAACGACCCGCGCTCCTGCAACAGCGGCACGACCCGGTCGGCGAACTCGTCGAGCCCGCCCGGGGTGACGTGCGGGACCAGCACGTAGCCGTCCGCGGCGTCGGACTGCACGGCGTCGTCGATCGCCTCGGCGACCGTCCGCGGGCTCCCGACGAAGGTGTGCCGCCCGGTCACCTCGATGACCGTCTCGCGCAGCGACAGGTTCTTCTCCGCGGCGAGGGTGCGCCACTGGTCGGCGACGGCCTTCGGGTCCCGGTACTGGCGCACGCTGGCGCGGCCCTTCGACACGAGCTCGCCCTCGACGGGGTCGAACTCCGGCAGCGGGCCGTCCGGGTCGCGCCCGGACAGGTCGGTGTTCCACAGCTGCTCGGCGAACACGATCGCGGTCTGCGGGCTGACCTGCTGGGAGCGGATCACCTCGGCGAGCTCGGCGGCCTCGGCGTCGGTGTCGCCCAGCACGTACGTCGCGGCGGGCAGGATCTTCAGGTCGTCCCACGCCCGGCCGTAGCGGGCGAGGCGGCCCTTCACGTCGGCGAGGAACGCGCGTCCGGCCTCCGGCTCGGCGTGCCGGGAGAAGATCGCGTCGGCCGACGCGGCGGCGAACTCGCGCCCCTCCTCGGAGTCACCGGCCTGCAGGATCACCGGGCGGCCCTGCGGGCTGCGCGGCAGCGAGAACCGGCCGTGCACGTCGAACTGGTCGGAGGTGTACGCGAACTCCCCGCGGTCGTCGGGGCCGGTGCGCGAGTCCCAGATCGCGGCGGTCGCGGCGAGCTGCTCCTTGGCCCGGGAGTAGCGCTTCTCCTTCGGCAGGAAGCCGCCGCGGCGGAAGTTCTCGCCGGTGAACGCGTCCCACGAGGTCACCACGTTCCAGGCGGCCCGGCCGCCGGACAGGTGGTCCAGCGAGGCGAACTGGCGGGCGACGTCGTAGGGCTCGGTGAAGGTGGAGTTGATGGTCCCGGCCAGGCCGAGCCGGTCGGTGACCGCGGCCAGCGCGGACAGGATCGTGAACGTGTCCGGGCGGCCCATCACGTCGAGGTCGTAGATCTCGCCGCGGTGCTCGCGCAGGCGCAGCCCCTCGGCGAGGAACAGGAAGTCGAACCTCGCCCGTTCGGCCGTCCGCGCGAAGTGCGCGAAGGACTCGAAGTCGATGTGGCTGCCGGACGCCGGGTCGCTCCACACGGTGGTGTTGTTGACGCCCGGGAAGTGTGCGGCCAGGTGGATCTGCTTGCGCGCCATGAACGGCCTCCCGAGGGGTTCAGCGGTCTCCTGTGGGTGCAACACCGTAGGGGCGGTCGTGTTCCCGGGGCCGGTGCTCAGGCGTCGGGCGCGCCGCGGCGGCGGGCGTGCACCGCGGCCGGGTGGTCCGGGTGGACCCGCGGCCGGCCGGCGCCGTACAGGTGCTCGCGCAGCGTGGCCCCCTCGGGCTCCGTGGGCAGCACCCCGCGGCGTCGCAGCTCGGGCACGACGTGCTCGACGACGTCGGCGAAGGTGCCGGGGGTGATCGCGTAGGCGAGGTTGAACCCGTCGACGTCGGCGACCTGCGCCCAGCGCTCCATCTCGTCGGCGACCGTCTCCGGCCCGCCGACGACGACGGCGCCCATCCCGCCGATCCCGATGTGCTCGGCGATGGCCCGCGGCGTCCACTCCCGGTCGGGGTCGGCGGTGGTGAACAGCTCCACCGCGCTGCGGATCGCCTCGGTCTCGGCGAACCGCAGCGGCTCATCGGGGTCCATCGTGGACAGGTCGAGGCCGGACCAGCCGCCGTAGAGGGTGAGCGCGCCCTCCAGGCTGACGTACTGCGCGAGGTCCGCGTAGCGCGCCCGGGCCTGCTCGTCGGTGGCCCCCGTGACCACGGTCAGCATGGTGAAGACCTTCACCGAGCGCGGGGCCCGCCCCTGCTCCGCGGTCCGCCGGCGCAGCTCGGCGACCCGCGGGGCGAGCCCCTCCGGGGTCGGGGAGATGACGAAGACGCCCTCGGCGTGCCGGGCGGCGAACGCGGTGCCGCGCGACGACGCACCGGCCTGGAAGATCGTCGGCGTGCGCTGCGGCGACGGCTCGGTCAGCCCGATGCCGGGCACGTCGAAGAACTCGCCCCGGTGCCCGATCGGCCGGACCTTCGCCGGGTCGGTGTAGACGCCCTTCTCCCGGTCGAGCAGCACGGCGTCGTCGTCCCAGGAGGCCTCCCACAGCTGGTAGCAGACCTCCATGAACTCGTCGGCGACGTCGTAGCGCCGGTCGTGCGGGACCTGCTTCTCCAGGCCCAGGTTGCGGGCGGCGGACTCCAGGTAGGAGGTGACGACGTTCCACGCGACCCGTCCGCGGGTGTAGTGGTCCAGCGTCGAGAACCGCCGCGCCAGCGCGTAGGGCTTCTCGTAGGTCAGCGAGACGGTGATCCCGAACCCCAGCCGTTCGGTGACCGCGGCCATCGCGGACACGGCCAGGGTCGGGTCCCCGACGGGCACCTGCACGCCGTCGCGGATCGCCGGTTCCGGGCCGTCGCGGTAGACGTCGTAGAGGCCGACGACGTCGGCGACGAACAGGCTGGTGAACCCGCCCCGCTCCAGCAGCTGCGCCAGGTCGGTCCAGTAGCGCAGGTCGTGGAAGGTGTGCGAGCGGTCCTCGGGATGGCGCCACAGGCCGGGCGACTGGTGCCCGGCGCAGGTCATGTCGAAGGCGTTGAGGTGCAGACGTCGCGGGTGGGTCATCGCTTGCCTGCGCTCCAGGCGTAGGGCAGGTCGGTGCCGTTGAGCACGTGGTCCCCGACCGTCTGCAGCTTGTAGATCAGCGGGTTGTGCGTGGAGATCACCCGGGCGTTGCGCCAGTGCCGGTCCAGGCGCAGCGTCTCCGAGGTGATCGACGCGCCGCCGACCTCGAACAGCTGGGTGGTGGCGTCGAGCACGGCCGGGATGACGGCGGCCTGGGCGTGGGCGACGTCGAGCTCCACCCGGTCGAGCAGGGCGGCGTCCTCGCCGCCCGCGGCGAGCACCTCGTCGAGCTGCTCGGCGATGGTGAGGACCAGGGCGCGCGAGGACCAGGCGGCCGCGGACAGCCGTCCGATGACCTGCTGGACCAGCGGGTCGTGCCGGGGCAGGTCGGCCGGGGCGTGGGTGAAGGTGCGGGTGCGCTCGCGGACCCAGGCGCTGACGTCGTCGGTGGCGCGCCGGGCGATCCCGGCGAGCACGGCGAGCTGCACGAGCTGCAGGTAGGAGGTGCCCCACCCGCGGCCCTCGGTGCCGTAGCCGGGGCCGAGGACGCGGTCGGCGGGGACGGCGACGCCGGTGAACACGGTGGTGCCGCTGGCGGTGAGGCGCTGCCCGAAGCCGTCCCAGTCGTCGTGCTGCGCGACGCCCTCGGCGTCGCCGTCGACGAGCACGGACACGCGCTCCCCGTCGAGGTCGGCGGCGACCAGGATCTGGTCGGCGTAGAGGCTGCCGGTCGAGTAGTACTTGGTGCCGTCGAGGCGGTAGCCGTCGCCGTCGGGGGTCAGGGTGGTCCGGTACCGGTCGATCGCGCCGACGCCGGGCTCGGTGATCGCGTTCCCGACCAGACCGCCCCGCGCGACGGCGGCGAGGCGGGCGTCGCGGTCCGGGCCCGGTGCGGCGAGCAGCAGGTCGTCGACGTACCACCAGTGCACGCGCAGCGCCTGCGGCAGGTTCGACTCGGCGGCGGCCAGGTCCACGAGCAGCCGGAACTGCTGGCGGACGGTGGCGCCGTAGCCGCCGAGCTCCACGGGCAGCCGCAGCGCGCCGAAGCGCTCGGCCCGCAGCGCGGCGACCTCGTCGTGGGCGAGGGTGCGGCCCTGCTCGCGGGCGACCGCGCCCTCGGCGATCCGGGCGATGACCGGCGCGAAGACGGCGTCGAGCTGCTCGTCGGTCCAGGCGGTCCGGCCCGCGACGCCGTC
>NZ_WWFY01001176.1:0-8057 GCF_009864975.1 Pseudonocardia sp. SID8383 | reverse complement strand
ACACGTCCTGTGCGGCCAGGCGCAGGTCGGCCTCGGCCGGTCCGACGCCGAGCCCGGTCACGGGCGTGACGACGGCGAGCGTGCCGCTCGCGACGGCGGCCGCGGTGGCGACGTGACGCAGCCCGGGCCGCAGCCCGGCCTGCGCCCGATGTCGGTGTCGGGGCACGACGGTCTCTCCTCCGGCACGCGGACCGGCCGGGCTGCGGGGGAGCGTCGGGATCGGGGGATCCCGGCCCGTCGGGGGGTACCGGACCGCGTGTTCAGTGATCGGACGGTAGCGAATGTCCCGTGATGTCCGATCTTCGCGGGCCGTTCGTGGCGGCGACCGCACCCGGCCGTGCGACGAGTGGCACGGATCGGGCACCCCGCACGTCTTTACCCGACCGGACGTTCGGTGCAAAAGTGGCGCGGTCCGGGACACCGCCGCCCCGGGTCAGGGGAGGACGCATGACCGAGCAGCAGGCCGGGCCCGGCGCGGGCCCGACGAGCGCCGCCGACACGACCGGCTCCGCGCCCGCGCAGGTGCGCCGGGTCGCCGCGACGAGCGCGATCGGCACGACGATCGAGTGGTACGACTTCTTCATCTACGCCACGGCCGCGGCCCTGGTGTTCAATAGCCAGTTCTTCACCACGATGTCCGCGGCCTCGGGCACCCTGGCCGCGTTCGCGACCCTCGGGGTCGGGCTGGTGGCGCGTCCGCTCGGCGGCATTGTGTGGGGGCACTTCGGCGACCGCCTCGGCCGCAAGAAGATGCTGGTCCTCTCGCTGCTGCTGATGGGCGTGGCCACCGTCGGCGTCGGCCTGCTGCCCACCTACGGCCAGATCGGCGTCGCGGCCCCGGTGCTGCTCGTCGTGCTGCGCCTGCTGCAGGGTCTCTCGGCCGGCGGTGAGTGGGGCGGCGCAGCGCTGATGGCGGTCGAGCACGCCCCGCCCGGCAGGCGCGGACGCTACGGCTCGTTCCCGCAGATCGGGGTGCCCGCCGGGCTGATCCTGGCCCAGCTGGTGTTCCTCGTCGTGTCCAACCTGACCACCCCCGAGCAGTTCGCCGCGTGGGGCTGGCGGATCCCGTTCCTGCTGTCGATCCTGCTCGTCGTCGTCGGGCTCGTGATCCGGCTGCGGGTCGAGGAGAGCCCGGTGTTCGCGATGCTGCGGCAGAACCGCGGCCGCAGCCGCGCCCCGATCCTGGAGGTGTTCCGGCACCGTCCGCGCGAGCTGGTGCTGGCCTCGGTCAGCTTCGTCGCGAACAACGCGATCGGCTACATCTTCCTGGCCTACCTGCTCTCCTACGGCACCCAGGTGCTCGAGGTCCCGCGGAACACCATGATCGTCGTCGTGATCATCGGCTCGCTGAGCTGGCTGGTCAGCATCGTCGGCGGCGCGGTCTGGTCCGACCGGGTGGGCCGCAAGCGCGCCTATCTGGTGGGCTCGGTACTGCTCGTGGTGTGGCCGGTGCCGTTCTTCCTGCTGCTCGACACCACCGGGTTCGCCGCGATGGTCGTCGCGGTCGTCGTGCTCACGGTGGGGCTGGGCCTGTCCTACGGCCCGCAGTCCGCGTTGTTCGCGGAGATGTTCGAGGCCCGCTTCCGCTACAGCGGCGCCTCGTTCTCCTACGCCGTCGGCGCCGTGCTGGGCGGTGGGTTCGCACCGCTGATCGCTGCCGCCCTGCAGCAGGGCTACGGCACGTCGATGGCGGTCGCGGCCTACATGGTCGTCGTCGCCGTGATCTCGCTGGTCGCGGTGCTGCTCATCCGGGAGACGCACCGCCCGGCCGCGCCCGCCCGGCTCTCCTGACGACGGCGGTGCCCCGGACGTGGTGTCCGGGGCACCGGAGCGGCCTAGATCGAGCGGTGCCGGCCGTTGCCGAGCGGGGCCGAGAGGTCCCGGGCCCGGCGACGCCCGGCCACGGCGCCCTCGGCGGGCCGCTCGTCGACGGTGCCGGGGCCGTCGGAGGACATCGAGCGGGCCTGCTCGGCCAGCTCGCGGGTCACGCAGGGCCAGGTGGCGCTGACTCCCGTCGCGTCCCGGCACTCACGGCAGAAGCCCTGCGCGTCGGGGGTGTGTTCCGCCAGGGTCCGCTCCAGCAGATCCGGCATCTCGGACAGGATGTTCGCGAGCGCCACGACTCACCTCCAGGTCGAATGCAGGCGACAGTAGTGGTCGGGTTCACCCGCCCCCGGCGGGGCGGGGGGCCCGTCGGCCGGTGTCCGCCGGTCCACTCAGGACCCGGCGTTCCCGCTGCTGGCGAGGGGTGTGCGGGATCGAGCCGAGGAACTCCGGCGGTCCAGTCGCCCGGTGTGACGCCGCCCCGTCGGCACAGGGCTGCCCCGTCCGCTCGGTGAACCGTGTCACCGATCGGCGACCGGTTCCGGCGACACGACGACACGCACCACCGCTGCGCCGGACGTGCGATCGGGTCACTCCTCGGCACCGCCGGAGGGCTCAGTGGGTCACCCCCGTCCGGACCCGAGGCGCTGCGGCGTCCGCGTCGCGCCCCGCGGCCGGCCCGCCCTCAGCCTGCCGGGACCTCCCGTTCGATCTCGTCGAGCCAGATCGTCGCCGACAGGTCCGAGGGGGCCCGCCAGTCCCCGCGGGGTGACAGCGCGCCGCCCGCGGACACCTTCGGGCCGTTCGGCAGCGCGGAGCGCTTGAACTGCGCGAACTGGAAGAACCGCCGCGCGAAGACCTGCAGCCAGTGCCGGATCTCGGCGGGGGAGTAGGCGGGCCGCTCGTCGTCGGGGAACCCGGGCGGCCACTGGCCCGCGGCGGCGTCGGACCAGGCGTGCCCGGCCAGGAACGCGATCTTCGACGGCCGGAAGCCGTGCCGCAGCGTGTACCAGAGCGTGAAGTCCTGCAGCGCGTACGGACCGACGGTGGCCTGGCTGGACTGCACCTCGGTCGTCCCGTCCGAGGGCACCAGCTCCGGGGTGATCTCGGTGTCGAGCACCGAGCGCAGCACCGCCGACACCCCGGGCGGGAACTGCTCGGAGGAGACCACCCAGCGGATGAGGTGCTGCATCAGCGTCTTCGGGACGCCGCCGTTGACGTTGTAGTGCGACATCTGGTCGCCGACGCCGTAGGTGGACCAGCCGAGCGCGATCTCCGACAGGTCCCCGGTGCCGAGCACGATCCCGCCGCGCTGGTTCGCCAGCCGGAACAGGTAGTCGGTGCGCAGCCCGGCCTGGACGTTCTCGAAGGTGACGTCGTAGACGGGCTCGCCCCGGCCGAAGGGGTGGTCGATCTCCGACAGCATCGTCCGCGCGGTGCCGGTGATGTCGATCGTGGCGAAGGTGACGCCGAGGGCCTCGGACAGCGCGACGGCGTTGTTGCGGGTGTGGTCGGAGGTGGCGAAGCCGGGCATGGTGAAGGCGAGGATGTCGGTACGCGGGCGGCCGAGACGGTCCATCGCCCGCGCCGCGACGATCAGGGCGTGGGTGGAGTCGAGCCCGCCGGACACGCCGATCACGACCTTCGGCTGGCCGATCGCCCGCAGCCGCTGCTCCAGCCCGGCGACCTGGATCGAGTAGGCCTCGAAGCAGTCCTGCTCCAGGCGCGCCGGGTCGGCGGGCACGAACGGGAAACGCTCCACGGTGCGGCGCAGGCCGATGTCGTGGCCGGGCGGGTCGAGCCGGAACGCCACCGTGCGGAAGGCGTCGGTGCGGGCGGCGTGGGTGCGACGGTTGTCGTCGAAGGTGCCCTGGCGGCGGCGCTCGCCGGCGATCAGGTCCAGGTCGACGTCGGCGACCGCGTGCCGCGCGCCCTGCGGGAAGCGCCCGGACTCCGCGAGCAGCACACCGTTCTCGTAGATCATGGTCTGGCCGTCCCACGAGACGTCCGTGGTCGACTCGCCCTCACCCGCGGCGGCGTAGACGTAGGCGGCCAGGCAGCGCGCCGACGCCGAGCGCGACAGCAGGTGCCGGGTGTCGGCCCGGCCGACCGTGATCGGTGAGCCGGACAGGTTCGCCAGCACCGTCGCCCCGGCCAGCGCCGCCTCCGCCGACGGCGGGATCGGCACCCAGTAGTCCTCGCAGACCTCGGCGTGGAGCACGAAGCCGGGCAGGTCCTCGGCGGCGAAGAGCAGGTCCGTACCGAAGGGGACGTCGGTGGCGCCGAGCCGGATCGAGGCGCCGCGGACGTCGTCCCCGGGGGCGGTCTGGCGACGCTCGTAGAACTCGCGGTAGGTCGGCAGGTAGGACTTCGGGGCGACGCCCAGGATCCGGCCCCGGTGGATCACGATCGCGCAGTTGTAGAGGCGGTGGCGGTACCGCAGCGGTGCCCCGACCACGAGGACCGGCAGCAGGTCCGCGGTCGCCTCGACGAGGGAGAGCAGTCCGGTCTCGACGGTCTCCAGCAGCGTGTCCTGCATCAGGACGTCCTCGATGGAGTAGCCCGAGAGCGTCAGCTCGGGGAACACCACCAGCCCGACGCCGTCGTCGGCGCAGGTCCGGGCGGTCTCCAGCACGGCGGCGACGTTCGCGGCCGGGTCGGCCATCGTGGTGTGCAGGGTCGCCGCGGCGGTGCGCAGGAAGTGGTGGCGGTAGACGGAGCGGAAGTCCACGCCGTCATTCTGACCGGTGGGTGCTCAGCTCCGCCGACCCGCCAGCATCCGCGCCGCCGCGCAGGCGACCCCGGTGGCGACGAGCAGCCCGAGCAGCACCGCCCAGCCCGCCCCGACCGACCCGCCGGCCAGCACTACCCCGAGCGAGCCCAGCCACGCCAGCGGCACCAGCAGCCACAGCGCCAGGCCGTGCAGCACCTTCGGGATCTCCCCGACGCCGGCCGCGATCACGATCCACACCACCCCGGCGAGCAGCCCGCCGACGAGCAGCAGGGTGCCGACTCCCTCCCAGACCACGTGTGTCTCCTTCCTAGGGGTCGGGCACCGGCAGCACACGCTGCGGCACACCGGGCCCGTCGTCGATCGTGACACCCGCCGGCGTCGCGGGCGGGACCAGCGGCCCCAGCAGGTGCGCACCCAGCCAGTCCACCAGGTCCGGCAGCTGCGCGCGGACGGCGTTCTGGTTGTGTCCGCCACCCGGGTAGAGCCGGGTGTCGACGGTCACCGGTGGCGCGGCGGCCGCGCGGATCCGGTCCGCGGCGGCCCGCTCCTCGGGCTCGTCGGTGCCCGCGGTGACCAGCATCGCCAGGGGCGCGGGCCGCTCGCCCAGCAGCGCGACGACGTCGTTGGCCGCGGCCAGGTCGGGCCGCCCGGCGAACAGATCCCCGGTGACGACGTCGTCGGGGGTGCGGTCGTAGCCGCTCTGGCTGACCGCGAGCGCGTAGGTGCGCGGGTGGCGCAGCGCCAGGTTCATCGCGCAGTAGCCGCCCGAGGACCAGCCGGCCAGCGCCCAGGCGCCGCGGTCGGGCCGCACCCGCAGGTGCCGGGTCGTCCAGTCGACGAGGTCGGTGGTCAGGTAGGTGTCGTCGGCCGCGCCGTGCTGGGCGTCGACGCACTCCTGGTCGTGGCCGAACCGGGGTTCGCCGTTGATGTCGGGGACCACCAGCACGACCGGCGGGATGCGGTGCGCGGCGATCGCGGCGTCGAGCACGTCGGGCACCGTGAACAGCGCGGCCACCTCGCGGGGCTCACCGGGGAACCCGGGCAGCCACTCGACGACCGGGAAGCGGGCCCGCGGGTGCTCGGTGTAGCCGGGCGGGAGGTAGACGTCGGCGTCGCGGTCGATGCCGGACACGGCCCCGTGCAGGGTCATGTGCAGCGTGGAGCCCAGCCCCTGCGCCGAGCGGGCGGCGACCAGCGGCATCGCCGCGTCGAGGCCCGCACCGTCCGGGCCGATGTCGGCGACCGAGCCCTCGCCGGGGTCGGGGGAGGACCCGATCAGCGAGCCGACGGTGGGGAAGAAGCCGCCGAGCAGGTTCGCCCCGGCCGCGGCGGCCGCGAGCACGGCCACGGCCGAGACGACCACGAGCAGCGTCCGGGCCACCCGGCGCAGCCGGTGCCACACCCCACCGGTGAGGGCGAGCAGCAGCACCGCCGCCACCGTCGGCACGACCACCGCGGCGACGACGTCGAGGCGCAGCTCGGAGGCGTGGATCACGGCGCCGCCCCCGCGCGGACCCGGCTCACCGGCGCAGCAGCCGCAGCAGCGCCGGCGGGCGGCCGCCGAAGCCCTCGGCCTCGAGTACGACGAACAGCACCCGCGGCAGGTCGCGGACGGCGGGGAACAGCACGTAGCGCGGGTACCAGCTCGGGCGGAACTTCGCGTTGAACCGGTAGAGCGAGTCGATCTGCCACCAACGCGACGCGATCCGCAGTACCCGGGCCCAGCCGCGGGCGACCGGTCCGGCGCCGATCCGCTCGCCGCGCTCCAGGGCGGAGCGGAACATCGCGAAGTTCAGCGACACCCGCTTCACACCATGGTCCTTCGCGGCCGCCATCAGCTCGGCGATCATCAGCTCGTTGACGCCGTTGTCGGCGTCGGCGTCGCGGACCATGAGGTCCAGCGAGAGCCCGTCGCGGCCCCAGGGGACCAGCTGCAGCATCCCGGACGGCTCGCCGTCCCGGAGCGCGGTGACGATCACCGCGTCCGGGTCGGAGGGGTCCGCGACCCGCGAGGACGCCATCGAGAATCCGCGCTCGTCCTCGGCGCCGCGCCAGCGGTGCGCGCGCTCGGCGACCCGCATCCGTGCGGTCTCGTCGAGGTCCCGCAGCCGCGTCACCTCGACGGTGTGCCCGCTGCGCTGCATCCGGTTGACGGTCTGGCGGACCCCGCGCATGGGGCGTCCGTCCAGGCTGAACGATGCCGTCTCCAGTACCGCCTCGTCGCCGAGCTCGAGGGCGTCGAGACCGGCCTTGGACCAGGCGGTCGCGCCGCGCTCGGAACAACCCAGCACCGCGGGCGACCAGCCGTAGCGGGTGCAGATGCCGAGGAAGGCCTCGATCGCGCCGGGCCAGGCGCCGACGTCGCCGACGGGATCGCCCGAGGCCAGCGCGACCCCGGCGAGCACCCGGTAGGACACCGCGGACTTGCCACCGTGGGCGAACACCGCGGCCTTGTCACGGCGCAGGGCGAAGTACCCCAGCGAGTCGCCGTCGCGCTGGTCGAGCAGGGCGCGCAGGCGCTGCTCGTCGTCGGGGTCGAGCGACGGGCGCGGCTCCGGCGAGCGCAGCAGGTGGTACCCGGCGACGACGAGCGCGACCACCCCGAAGGTCAGCCCGATCGCCGAGGTCAGGTCGTCGAGCCACACGGCGCGCTGCTCGAACTCGACCGGTCCGGTCACCCCGATCAGCGACAGCGCCGCGTGCGCGGCCTGCGCGGCGATCGACGGGTCGCCGACGAGCCGGCGCGGGTTGAGCGCGAGCAGCACCCAGACGATGAGGAAGCCGGACAGCCCGAACTGCAGCAGCGACCGGACCGACCGGCCGAGCCCTCCCGGGTCCTGCCGGGCGACGAAGTAGCGGCGCGTCGCGATCAGCGCCGCCAGCAGCGCGACGACCAGCACCGCGGGCCCGATGCCGCGCCGCTGGTCCAGCACGTGCAGCAGGTTGACCACGACGAGGAACGTCGTCGTCGCGGTCGCCACCCACCAGGCGCGCTTCTTGCGCCGGCGCAGCCCGGTGGCCAGCAGCAGCAGGCCGACCCCGGCGAGCGCGGTCACGACCAGCGACGCCAGGCCCAGACCCGCGGGCAGGCCCAGGGTGCTGCGCAGCTCGCTCCCGATGACCCGGCGGGGCGCGGGCAGCACCGCCGCGACGACGGTCAGCGCACCGACGATCCGGGCCGCCCAGACCACGGCGCGGACGACGGCGGCCTCGGACAACCGTCGTCTGCGGGCCTCCGGGTCCGGCGCCGGGGCCGCTCCGCGCGTGCGGACGTCCCCGTGCTCGTCCCGGTGCTCGTCCCCGGTGGTCCCGGGCGGGCCGGAGCCCTCAGAGCCCGTCACGCGTTCCTCCTGTCGATCCCGTCGCCGGTGGCGGACCACCGGCGACGCCCGAGCGGGCCACCGGACCCGGCAGCCGGGTGCCGAGCGCGTCCAGCTCCGCGGCGACGACGTCGGCCGCCGGTGTCCCGGGCGCCGCGGTCACCGACCCCGACGCTAGC
>NZ_WWFY01001175.1:0-23100 GCF_009864975.1 Pseudonocardia sp. SID8383 | reverse complement strand
GCGCACCGCCGGAGCCCGGTCCGGACCGGCGCTCCGTGCGGCGCCCGGTGCGGACCGGCATGACCTGGGGCGCGCGGCTGCTCGTCGGCGGGCTGGTCATGCTCGTCGCGGTGGTCGGGGTGACCGCGCTGCGGGTGTGGCAGGTCGCCCGGGTCGACGACCAGCGCCCCAGTGACGCGGTCGTCGTGCTCGGCGCCGCCCAGTACAACGGCGAGCCCAGCGCGGTGCTGGCCAACCGTCTCAAACACGCCGAGCAGCTGTGGCGCGACGGCGTGGCCCCGCGGATCGTCACCGTCGGCGGCGGGCGGACGGGGGACCGCTACACCGAGGCGGAGGCCAGCCGGGACTGGCTGATCGAGCAGGGCGTGCCGTCCTCGGCGGTCGAGGCCGTGCCCGAGGGCGCGGACACGCTCGGCAGCCTGCAGGCGGTCGCGGCGACCGCGCGGCAGCAGGGCTGGTCCTCGGCGCTGCTGGTGTCCGACCCGTGGCACAGCCTGCGGGCCCGCACCATGGCCCGCGACGCCGGGCTGAAGGCCTACACCTCCCCGACCCGCAGCGGCCCGATCGTGCAGACCCGTGAGACGCAGCTCCGCTACATCTACCGCGAGACCGGTGCGCTGTTGTTCTACGAGCTGACCCACGCCTCGGTCGACACCGCGAGCAGCGGTCTGGGATGAGCGTCCAGCACGCCCCGGCCGATCCGGGCTACACCGCTGCCGACGCGGAGCGCCGCCACCCCGAGGCCCCGAAGGGGTCCGGGCTGGGGGAGCGCGGCCGCGTCGAGCGGCGCAGCCCCTACTCCCGGGACCGGGCCCGGGTGCTGCACTGCGCGGCGCTGCGCCGGCTCGCGGGCAAGACCCAGGTGGTCGGGCCGGGGGAGGGCGCCGAGGTCAGCGGCATCCCGCGGACCCGGCTGACCCATTCGCTGGAGGTCGCTCAGATCGGCCGCGGCGTCGCCGAGGAGCTGGGGCTCGACCCGGACGTCGTCGACGCCGCCGGGCTCGCCCACGACATCGGCCACCCGCCGTTCGGGCACAACGGCGAGCGGGCGCTCGACGTCGCGGGTGCGGAGTGCGGCGGGTTCGAGGGCAACGCCCAGACCCTGCGCATCCTGACCCGCCTGGAGCCGAAGGCACGCTCCGGCGACGGTCTCGTCCCCGGTGGGCTCAACCTAACCCGGGCGACGCTGGACGCCGCCACCAAGTACCCGTGGGCGCGGCGCGGCGCGGAGCGCAAGTTCGGTGCCTACACCGACGACCTGCCCGCCCTGGAGTGGCTGCGCGCCGGGGCCCGGCCGGGGGTGCGGAGCATGGAGGCCCAGGTCATGGACTGGGCCGACGACGTCGCCTATTCGGTGCACGACGTCGAGGACGCGGTGCACGCCGGCCGCATGGACCTGGCCGTGCTGTCCTCGCCCGCGGAGCGGGCGGCGCTCGCGGTGGAGGCGTCGCTGCGCTTCGGCGAGGACGAGGGCGCCTGCGCCGAGGCCGCCGCCCGGCTCGACGCGCTGCCGGTGGTCCGTGCGGTCCGCGGGTTCGACGCCGCCACCGCCGCGGGCGACGACCTGGTCGCGATGAAGCGGATGACCTCCGAGCTGGTGGGCCGGTTCGCGCTGGCCGCCACCGACGCGACCCTGGACACCTACGGCGACGCACCGCTGGCCCGGCACCGCGCCGACCTGGTGGTCCCGGTCGTCGCGGCGGCGGAGGTCGTGGTGCTCAAGGCGCTGGCCACCCGCTACGTGATGAGCGACCCGCGGCGGCTGGAGATGCAGTCCCGCCAGCGCGACCTGCTGCACGACCTCGTCGCGGCGTTGTGCGCCCGGGGGCCCGGTGCCCTGGACCCGGCCCGCGCGGAGGACTGGACGGCCGCCCCCGACGACCGGGCGCGGCTGCGCGTCGTGATCGACCAGGTCGCGACGCTGACCGACCCGCAGGCGCACGCCTGGCACCGCACGCTCTGCCGGCCCTGAGACCACACCGGCCCCGGGACGCCGACCGGCCCCGCCGCCCGGTCGGACGGCGGGGCCGGGTCGGCAGGGGTCAGCGCAGGGTGACCGCGGGCTTCGCCGCGTCGGCCTCGCTGGTCACGGCGCGGGTCGGGCAGGTCCCGAGAACCCTGTCGATCGCGTCGCGCTCGGCGCTGGTCACCCACAGCTTGTACTTCTTCTTCACCGCGACCTGCCGCGCGACATAGGCGCAGCGGTAGCGGTTGTCCGGCGGGAGCCAGGTCGCGGCGTCGCCGTCGCTCTTGCGGCCGTTGGTCGGGCCGTCGACCGCGATCAGGTTCAGCGGGTCGTTCCCGATCTTCTCCCGGGTGGTCGCGTCGAGCTGCTGGGCGCCCTTCTGCCAGGCGTCGGACAGCGCGACGACGTGGTCGATCTGCACCTTCTCGCTGGTGCCCTGACCGCGGGTGAAGGAGATGGTGGTGCCGGTGTAGGAGTCGCGCAGCGACCCGGTGAGCACGACGCAGTCGTGGGTGCCCGCCTTGAACGTCTCGCGGTCCATGTCCCGGGCGAGGACCTGGTTGCGCTGGTCACAGCCGTCGCGGTCGATGTCGGTCCAGCGGCGTCCGAACTGCTCGCGGGTGTAGCCGGTCTTCGGCGCCCGGCCCTTCACCGCCAGCGTCTTCAGCGTCGTCGACGCGCTGCCCGCGGCCGCGCCCTCCACGGTCCCGGGTGTCACCGGGGCAACCACACCGACGTCGACGGCGCCGGTGTCGAGCGCCGCGTCCAGCACGTCCACGAACGACCCGGGGGATCCGCACCCGGCCATGACCATCATCGTCGCCAGAAGCCCGGCGACCCGCACACCTCGTACACGCACGCCGTAGATGGTCGCGAACGCGCGCGCCGGAACCGCGCCAACACGCCGCGTGTTCGTCACTCAGGGTGAAGTAGCTTGCCAGGAGGCTCCCGGTCCGTTCACAGGGTCGGGGCGGACCGCGGGGGCGTGATCACGCTCATCGACCTGTTGTCCACCACGGCCGGGGTGGCCGGGGGAACGCTCGGGGTACTCGTGCTCGCGCTCGTCGAGATGACGCCATGGCCGGCCCGGCACGCCCAGGACGGGCTGCCCGCCCGGCGCGTGCCGGGACGGGCAGGGCAGCCCGCCTTCCGCGCAGAGCGGTGGCCCGGACCCGGGCGCGGTGACGGCTGCGGCCGCCCGGTGCCCGGGCCCGGCAGTCGGCCGGGCCCGGGCACGGGGGTCAGGTGCCGATCCTCGGCCGGTCGGCATCGTGCCCGGACTCCACGGTGATCGTCCGCGGCTTGGCCGCCTCGGCGACCGGGATGCGGATGCGCAGCACTCCGGCGTCGTACGACGCGTGGATGGCGGACGTGTCGAGATTGTCGCCCAGGAGCAGCTGACGGGCGAACACGCCGTAGGCCCGCTCGGAGGCGACCCACTCGACCTGGTCGGTGGTTCCGGTGTGGGTGGGCCGTCGTTCCGCCTTGACCGTCAGGGTGCTGCGCTCGACGGAGAGCTCGACGGCGTCCGGGTCGATGCCGGGCAGGTCGAACTCCACGACGAACTCGTCACCGTGACGCCAGGCGTCCATCGGCATCGCCGCCGGGCGCGACCAGGTGCCACCGGACTCGAACGCCTGCGCGGCGAGCCGGTCCAGGGCCCGGAACGGGTCGGTACGCAGCAGCATCGTGAACCACTCCCTTCCAGCCGTGCCGGTTCGCGACCGGCTGACTGACTCCTCGTCGTCCTTCGTCGGATCGGTACTCCGGAGAGGAGCTCCGGATATATCTAGTTATAGCTTGAGATTTTTTGCTGTCAAGCGATCGGGGGCGCGGCGTCGCCGAGCTCGGTCTGCAGCTGCGCGAGCTCCGTGCGCAGCCGCTCGATCTCGCGGTGCGCGGCGCCGAGGCGGTCCTCGCTGTCGGCGAGCTCCCCACGCAGCCGGTCGATCCACGACGCCGACCCCAGCGGGTGTCCCTCGTCCAGCAGGGTGCGCAGGCGGGCGGCCTGCTCCAGCTGGTTGCGCGAGTAGCGGCGGTGCCCGCCGGCGGAGCGGTGCGGATTCACCACGCCCGCGCTGTCCAGGCTGCGCAGGAAGGCGGGCTCGACCTCCAGCAGGTGCGCGGCCTGGCCCATCGCGACGGTCGGGTAGTCGGGGTCGTCGAGTCGGTCCAGTGCCATGGTCGGTCCTCCCTCGCGGCCCGCGGCGCGCTCCCGGACACCCGGGCCGGTCGTCCGTCGACCCCGAGTGTAGCCACTCAGTGGCGAAAACTTGTACTATTCGCTACAGATATGAGGGAGACGACGATCCGGGAGGAGAGCGTGATGAACGAGAGCAGGGTCCGCACCGACCGTCCCCGGGAGAACGTCCTCCGCATCCGCGTGGAGGGCGAGCTGGACGCGGCGGCGGGCGCGTCGCTGCTGCGTCAGGTCGATGCGCACCTCGCCGTCGCCGGCGCCGGGTGGGTGCCGGTGCGGCACGTCCTCGTCGACCTGGGCACCGGGGTCACCGCGCGCGGGGCGCGGGCGCTGCACCACCTGCGGCACGTGGCGCGGAACCGCGGCCTGGACGTCCGGCTGATCGGCGCCGCACGCGTCGCGCCGCGCATGGTGCCGGGCGCCCGCGCGGTCCTGCACGGGATGCGCAACCACCCGGACCTGTCCTCGGCGCTCGCCGAGCTGGAGCCGCCGGCCGTCGTCGCGGCCTGACCGGACCGGGGTGAGGCTCCCGCCACCCCGGCTTGCCCCGATCGTTAGCACTGCGATGGAGTGAGGGTGTGACCTCCTCGCGTTGGCTCGTCCCGGTGCTGGCCGTGCTCTTCGTCCCGCTGTGGGCGTCCGGCTTCATCGCGGGCAAGATCGCGACCGGGTCGACCGACGTGCCCGCGGTCCTGTTCTGGCGGTTCGTGATCGCGCTGGTCGTGATGCTCGCCGCGGTCGCGGTGCTGCGACCGGGCCTGCCGCGCGGCCGGTCCTGGCTGCACCTCGCGGTCACGGCGTTGCTGCTGCAGGTCGGGCAGTTCACCTTCGTCTACAGCGGGCTCGCCTCCGGCGTCCCGGCCGGGCTGTCGAGTCTCATCCTCGGGATGGCGCCGCTGCTGGTCGGACTGCTGACCCCGTTGCTGCTGGCCACCCGCCTGGGCGTCGGACCGGTGCTGGGTCTCCTGATCGGCGCCACCGGCGTCTACGTCGTGCTGGCCGACGACCTCGGCGCCGGTCTCGGCGGCAACCTCGTCTTCCCGGTGCTGGGCATGCTGTCGCTGGCGGCCGGCACGCTTTACCAGAAGCGGTTCAACGACAGCACGCCCGTGGTGACCAGCGTCGTGGTCCAGATGGCGACCTCGCTGGTCGCGACCCTGGTCGCCTGGCCGTTCCTCGGTGCGGACTGGCTGCCCCGCGCGCCGTCGGGCTGGGCGGCCGTGGCCTTCCTGGGAGTCGTGAACTCGGCGGGCGCCTTCGTGCTGATGTTCGTGCTGCTGCGACGCCGCTCGACGGTGTTCGTGTCGTCGCTGCTCAACCTGGTCCCGGCGACGACGGCGCTGGTCGCCGTGCCCGTGCTCGGCGAGCCGCTCACCGTGCAGGCGGTGCTGGGCCTGGGCATCGCCCTGGTCGGCATGTTCGTCGGGCTGGGCCGGGTGCCCGGCCTGCGCGGCCGCCGGGTGGTCGCCGACGCGGCCGTCGCCGCCCCGTCCGGGCAGCCGGACGGAGACGCCGTCGCACCGGCAGCGGGCGGACCGGGGCGCCGGGCCGGGGGCGCCTAGACTGGCCGGCGTGGCAGGACGGATCCGGGACGCCGACATCACCGAGGTCCGCAACCGCACGCGGGTCGAGGAGATCGTCGAGGAGTACGTGGCCCTCCGCCGCGCCGGGGCGGGCTCGCTGAAGGGCCTGTGCCCGTTCCACGACGAGAAGTCCCCGTCGTTCACCGTCCGCCCCTCGCACGGCACGTTCCACTGCTTCGGCTGCGGCGAGCACGGCAGCGTCATCGACTTCGTCATGAAGATGGAGGTCATCGGGTTCCCCGAGGCCGTCGAGCGGCTCGCCGAGCGGTGCGGGGTCCGGCTGACCTACGAGGGCGGCGGGTCCTCGGTGCAGCGCGACCGCGGCACCCGCAGCCGCCTGCTGGAGATCAACAAGAAGGCCCAGGCGTTCTACGCCGAGCAGCTCGCCACCCCCGCGGGCCGCGCGGGCGTGCAGTTCCTCGCCGACCGCGGCTTCGACGCCGCGGCCGCGGAGAAGTTCGGCTGCGGCTACGCCCCGGCGGGCTGGGACACCGTCACCAAGCACCTGCTGGCACAGGGCTACCAGCTGGACGAGCTGATCAAGGCCGGCATCTCCAAGGAGGGCAGGCGCGGCGCGATCGACCGGTTCCACCGGCGTCTGCTGTGGCCGATCCGCGACCTGGGCGGCGACGTCGTCGGCTTCGGCGCGCGCCGGCTGTTCGACGACGACGGCATCGAGGCCAAGTACCTCAACACCTCCGAGACGCCGGTCTACCGCAAGACCCACGTGCTGTTCGGCCTCGACCAGGCCAAACGGGAGATCGCGAAGACCCGGCAGGTGGTCGTCGTCGAGGGCTACACCGACGTCATGGCGATGCACCTGGCCGGGGTGACCACGGCGGTCGCGTCCTGTGGCACGGCGTTCGGCAGCGAGCACGTCTCGGTCATCCGCAGGCTGATCGGCGACGACTCCTTCGACCGCGGTGAGGTCGTGTTCGTCTTCGACGGCGACGCGGCCGGTCAGAAGGCCGCCGAGAAGGCCTTCGACGGTGACCAGAGCTTCGCCACGCAGCTCTACGTCGCCGTCGCGCCGGACAACCAGGACCCGTGCGACCTGCGCCTCGGGCACGGCGACACCGCGGTGCGCGACCTCGTCGCCCGCCGGGAGCCGCTGTTCGAGTTCGTCATCCGCACCGAGCTCGACAAGCTACAGCTGGACACCGCCGAGGGCCGTGTCGCCGCCCTGCAGCGCTGCGTACCGATCGTCGCGAAGATCAAGCGGGAGGACCTGCGCGACGAGTACGCGCGGCGCCTCGCCGGCTGGGTCGGCTGGGACGACATCGCCGTCGTCGTGCGACGGGTGCGCGAGAGCGCCGGCGTGTCGCCCGAGGGGGGCCGCTCCCGGCGCCGCGCCCCGCTGCCCGCCCCGAAGCGCGACGACACCCAGCTGCACCTGCAGCGCGAGGCGCTCAAGGCGGCCCTGCAGATCCCCGGCGTCGTCGGACCCGGCTTCGACGAGCTGCCCGAGGCCGGGTTCACCCATCCGCAGCTGGCCGCGGTGCACCGGGCGATCATGGCCGCGGGCGGGGTGTGCGCCGGGCTGGACGGGTCCGACTGGCTCGACGCCGTCGTCGCCGAGGGCGCGGGCGACGACGTCAAGCGCCTGGTCAGCGAGCTGGCCGTGGAGAACCTGGAGCTCCCCAAGCGCAACACCGACGAGGTCCGCTACGTCAACGGCGTCCTCGCCGGGGTCCGGCTCGGCCTGGTCGAGCGCGAGATCGCCGACCTCAAGTCGCAGCTGCAGCGCACCAATGCCGAGACCGACCATGACGAGTACATGGACCTGTTCGGCGTGCTCGTCCCGCTGGAGCAGTACAAGATCCAGCTGCGCGAGCAGGCGTCCGGGGTCGCGTCGTGACGGGTTTCTGGGCACGGCTGCTCGGCCGCGAGCCGGTGCCCGACGCGGTCGCCGACGCCCTCGCCGACTCCGAGGCCGTCGTCGCCACCGCGCAGGCCCCGGACGGGATGCTCGTGGTCACCTCGTGGGGGATCTGGCCGCCCGGCGGCGAGCGGCTGGGCTGGCACGAGATCGCGAAGGCCACCTGGGACAAGACCAGCCTGGTCGTGACACCGACCTCGGCCGAGCAGATCGCCCCCGGCACCGAGCTGCTCGCCGACGGGCGCCCGCTGCGGTTCCGCCTCGTCGAACCGGGGAAGGTGCCGCAGGCCGTGCAGGAGCGGGTCACCCAGTCCATCCGCACCCGCAACCGGCGTGAGCTGCCCGGGGGAGGGGTCTGGGTGCTGCAGCGCCGGGTCCCCGGCCGCGACGGGCTGGTGCTGCAGGTCCGGCCCGACCCGGGGACCGATCCGGTCGCCGCCCGGAGGCTGGCGGAGGGCATCGCCGCACGCCTCCCGGAGGAACCGTGACCACGACCAGCTGGGACCCGGAGCTCTACCGCGCCTTCGACGACCACCGCTCGCGCCCGTTCCTGGACCTGCTGGCCCGGGTGGGCGAGACCGACCCCGCGCTGACCCGGGTCGTCGACGCCGGCTGCGGGCCCGGCCACCTGACCGGGCTGCTCGCCCGTCGGTGGCCGACGGCGACGGTCGAGGCGTTCGACTCCTCCCCGGACATGGTCGCCGCGGCCCGCGCCGCCGGCGTCGACGCCACGCAGGTCGACGTGCGCGACTGGACCCCGCCCCGCGACACCGGGGTGCTCGTGACCAACGCGGTGCTGCAGTGGGTGCCGGAGCACCCCGACGTGCTGCGCCGCTGGACGGCCTCGCTCGCGCCCGGCGCGTGGATCGCGGTGCAGGTCCCCGGCAACTTCGACGCCCCCTCACACGTGCTGACCCGCGAGGTCGCGACGCTCCCGCAGTGGCGGGACCGGATCCTGCTGCGCGGCACCGAGACCGTGCTCGACCCGCTCGGCTACGCCGACATCCTGGCTGCCGCGGGCGCCGACGTCGACGCCTGGGAGACGACCTACCTGCAGCGGCTCGACGGCGACGACCCGATCCTGCGCTGGATCTCCGGCACCGCCCTGCGCCCGGTCCGCGACGCCCTCGACGACGACGCCTACGACGCGTTCGTCCGCGAGCTCGCGCCCCGGCTGCGGGCGGCCTACCCGCCGAGCGCCGACGGCGGCACCTGGTTCCCGTTCCGCCGCGTCTTCGCGGTGGCCCGCACACGCTGACCCGCCCGTCCCGTGGCCCGGGGACGGGTCACGGGACGGGGCGAGCCCTCAGTGCCCGGTGTTCTGGCCGCCGCGCACCTTGTCGAGCGCACCCTCCACGCCCGCCCGCGCGACGCCCGCGGCGCCCTGCACCGCGGGGTGGTCCGCCGCCCGGTGATAGGCACGGACGAGCTGTTCGTAGCGCTCGTGACCGGCTCTGGTGCCGAGGACGTACCCGACGGCGACACCCACGAGGAATTTGACCATTCCCCTCACCTCCGACCGCGACCGTACCCGGACCGCGGCCGCTGTCCGACCGCCACCCGGATGGGGCTCCGACCTGCGGGAACAGCGGCCGAACGGGGGGTTGCGAGAGGGCTGTACGGGGTGTTGTAGAGTTCTTCTCGTCGCCGGGAACACCACCTGGAACGGCGTGAACGGTCCTCCGTAGCTCAATGGCAGAGCACCCGACTGTTAATCGGGCGGTTATTGGTTCGAGTCCAATCGGAGGAGCTTTCCCGAGGTCAGTGATGTGACCCGGGTAGCGACTCAAGATCGACCCCCAGGAAACCCCCACCAATGGGCTCCGGGGGGTCGACGTCGTTCCGAAGACCTCCAGACCTCCTTCGCCCCGCTCGCGGCCACCGTGCGCCCGTAGTAGAAGTCCTGAGTCATCGAGATCGTCGAGTGGCCGAGCTGGTCCGCGGCCTGGCGGGCCGAGAGTCCGGCGTCGGCCATCAGCGGCGCGACCGTCTCGCGGTACACATGCGAGGTCACCTGACCCCTTGATGCGGATGACCGTGCCCCGCACCTCCACGGTCCCGGTCCCCAGATCGAGCGCATCCCAGGTGACCGCGGTCGCCTCGCCGATCCGCAGGCCCGTCGCCAGCCTGACGTCGGTCAGCTCGACCAGGTCGAGGTCACGGCACTTCTCGTCCTCGTGCAGCGTGACCCGCAGCGCGTCGTGGCGCACCGCGAGCCCGACCATGCCGCTCAGCACGGTGCGCACGGTCGTGGCCGCCGCGCTCCCGTGACGGTCGTGCACCTCGATCACGAGCCGGTCGAGACGGCCGGTACTCAGCTCCCGCACCCGGAGGCGTCCGAGCCCGTCGCGCACATGTCGAACCGGAGCCGGTAGAGCGCGAGCGTGTTCGGCGACCGCCTGCACAGCGAGACCGCCCGCTCGATCTCCGACAGCCACAGCACACCCAGCTCACGAATCGTCGAGTCCGCGGAGATCTCCCCGCTGCGCGTCGCACGGCCCCGGTCACGAAGCGCTGCGAGCGACGTCTGCTCCGCGCCGGCCGAACTGGACCCCACCCGCTCCACGTGCCGGATGACGCCGTCATGGTCGCGGAACTGCGTCCGGGCCCGGTACCGCTTCGGGCCCAGCTTGTAGATCCGGATGCGGCCGTGCGTGCCGATCAGTAGGGGAGGGCGGGCCATCACGCCACCTCGTCCCGCAGCGACGCGACCCACTGGCGGACGTCGTCGGGGATGTGGCGGAGCATCTTGCCATCCGTCGGCCGCGGGGTCCCCAGCCCTGGCAGCGCCAGCGGTA
Source organism: Pseudonocardia sp. SID8383 (assembly GCF_009864975.1). Lineage (NCBI taxonomy): Bacteria > Bacillati > Actinomycetota > Actinomycetes > Pseudonocardiales > Pseudonocardiaceae > Pseudonocardia > Pseudonocardia sp. SID8383. Next base: position 12,674 of record NZ_WWFY01001175.1, on the reverse strand, counting down.
GAGCGCCGGGGCGGGGATGCCGAGTGCGATCTCTCGTTCCGCGTTGTTGCGGTGCCCGATGTGGACCACCGACCAGTCGTTGACCACCAGCACCGCCCCGGGCTCGGTGGGGGTGTCAAGGGCGGCGAGGGTCTCCCCGAGTCGGTAGGTGCGTCGGTCGCCGCGGATCGCGCCGAAGGTGGTCGGGTAGGGGCGGGACGTGGTGAGGAAGTGGCCGCGGAACCCGAGCATGTGCGCCCACGGGCGCAGGATCAGCCCCTCGTACTCCTCGCGCCCGCCGCCGCCGCGCTCCCAGGCCGTCTCGATCAGCCGCCGGTGGTGCGGGGGTGATGTCGAGGCGGTCGAGGTGGGCGATGTCGCGGATAGGTCGGACGGTGGTTTCGCTCTTGCCGGTGCCCTTGGTGGCGTACTTGGCGACGTAGGCGGCCAGGGCGGAGTCGGTGATCTCGCCGTCGTCGTTCGCGGCCGGAAGTAGTGGATCGTGTCTCCGCGGATTCCGGGTTCGGGGTTCAGTGAGGTCTAGTTCAAGGACGGGGCCCGGCGCTGTCGTAGTAGTGGCGCCGCGCGGCCTTGACGACCTGAAGAGCGGGCCCGGCGGCGTGGTCAACGTTGAGGGGCGGGTGCAGGATCCCAATGATGTGGGCCTCCACTTCGTGCGGTGTCGGGTACTGACACCAGGAGACGCGGAGGTTGTCGCCCATCCATTCGGTGAGCCGGGCTTCGTCGTCGTCGACCAGGACGACTCGGTCGGTCCAGCAGGTCCGGTATCCCTGCTCATCGAGCAGAAGGCCGGCGAGGGTGCGCCGGAGGGTCGAGCTGCCGCTTCGGCGGAGGTGGTTCGAGGCGAGCCGGGAGCGGAGCTTCGTTGCGAGGCCGACGTAGAGCAGCCGGAGATCCGGCACCGTGGAGTGGGCGGGGCCGACGAGCTCGGGCAGGATTGCCGGTGGAGCCCACCAGGCGTAGAGGCCTGGAGCCGACGGCGCCTGCGTTCGGACCTCCTCCGTGCGAACGGGGGTCGCGAGCAGCTCGTCGACGACGGAGCGGATCGGCGGGAGAGCGGTTGACATCCTCGCAGTCTGCCGGGGGCGGCCAGAAGGCCACACATGTTCGTCAGCCCTTCGTCAGCGCGCCCACCACCTGCGACAGGCAACGACAGGTGCCCGGCCACGGTCACCCAGCTCAGACCCTGTGCGATCGCGAACACCGCAGGTCCGCGGATCGTGCTGATTCGTTCCGCTTCAACGTCTGGATGGGGGCGAAACCCGCCCGCGGTTACGAGTTGTTGCTGGGGTCGGTCGCGCCGCCGACGGACTCGATGATGTCCGGGATCTCCTGGCGTGGGCCGGTGGTGAGGTCACCAGGTGGGCAGAACACGAGGTTGCAGCCGGGTGGGGCGTACGGACCGATCCCGATGCCGTTGCCGAGGATCTTCGGATCGAGGTAGTTGGCGGGATCGAGGTTCGGGCTCGCCGCATCGGCGACGTACGGCCCGGGGTCGGGGACGTCTTGGTCGCGGACTCCGCGCATGAGGATGCGGAAGAAGTTGTAGTACAGGTCCGCGCTGGGGCTGGCGCTGGCGATGGCCTGCGGGTCGGGTGCCTTGTCGCCGAGGACTCCGGTCCAGGTGACGGTCATGTCGAGGCTGGGGATGATGAAGTTGTTCTGCTGCAGGGCTCCGACCATGGCGTACATGTCCCGGGGCGCGCTCGGGGTGAGCTGGTGGTCCAGAACTCTGCTGGCGGGGATGTCGGTGGTCTTACAGGTGTCGCCGCGGTTGGTCCAGAAAAGCAGTCCGTAACAGGGGTTGGGCGCGGAGGGGACGCTCACCTGTTCGACGTAGTCGGCCGGGACGACCTGCTCACCGTTCCAGCGCCCGCCGTTCTGCATGAGCAGGCCGAGGCGGGCGAACTGCTCGCTGGGGATGAACAGGTTCGCGTAGCCGTAGGTGTTGCCCGAGCGGTCGCGCAGCCAGAAGTAGCTGCTGCGGTCGATGCCGACCGGGTCGAACAGGTTGTCCTGGACGAAGTCCTGGAAGTCCTGTCCGACGGCGCGGGCGACGACGAAGGCGACCAGGTCCGGGGTGCGCTGGCTGTAGTCGAAGTTCGTGCCGGGCTCGTGAGTGATCGGCAGGGCGAGTGCCTGACGTGCCACATTCGGGTCGTTGCCGACCGTGGCGAACTCACTGAGGATCGCCTCGTCCAGCCCGCCGGCCTCGTTGAGCAGGTTGCGGATGGTGATCGCTCGGTGCTCGGCGTCGCCCCAGCCGGGCCCCTCGGGTAGGTACTTGCCGATCGGGTCGTCGAGGGCAAGCTTGCGCTGACCGTAGGCGACGCCAGTGGCCATCGACACGACGCTCTTGGTCGAGCTGAACACGTTGAACGGCACGTTCTGAGTGGCCGGGTCCAGCGGTCCGGTCCCGACCAGACAGTTGTTGCGGTAGATCCGCACCGAGAGCCGCATGTTCGCCTGGGCGTAGGCCACGGCATCGCGCACGGCGGCCGGGTCGAGTTGCTGGGCGCCCGGGTCGGAGCGGCCTGGTGCGGCCGAACCGGACGGCAACGGGCAGGCGGTCGAGGCATCTGCGGCCGGGGCCGGGTCGGCCTGGGCCTGCCCGACCATCACGAGGCCGGCCAGTGCGGCGCAGGTAGCTGCTGCGGCCAGCGGCCGTACCGCTGCCTTCTTCATCATGCCCGTCCTCCTCGACCGGTGATGGCCTTCACTGAGTCAGAACGAGCGGTATAACTCAGGGGATACGGGTGGGCCGTAGATTGGCTCCATGAGTCCGGCCGAGGAGGGCGCCCGCACCCGCAACGGGATGCGGTGGCGCACCGACGATCTCCTCGACGCCGCCGTCCTGGTCTTCGGCGAGAGTGGCTATCACGGCGCGACGATGAACGCGATCACCCAACGGTCCACGGCCACCAAAGCCACGTACTACAGCCGGTTCGGCAGCAAGGACGACCTCTACACCGCGTGCCTGCACCGCGAGGCCGAGCGAATGCGCGTCCACCTGGTGACCGCATACGAGTCCGCCGACGTACTGAGCGTGTCCGAGCAGCTCGAAGGCGACATGCTCGCCTTCTTCCACCACGCCGCCACGAACCCCGCCGGCTTCATGTTGCTGTTCGGCCCCGAGGCCGCCGGACCCGCCGCACGCATCCGTCAGACGCTGCTCGACACGATCCGCGATGAGGTCGCGCGGCGGGTCCGCCGGACCCTCGACGCTCGCCACCCGCACGCCTCAGCCTCCGCCGACATGATCGCCGCGATGATCATCGGTGTAGCCGTCCATGGCACATACCAAGCTGTCGTCGTCGAACGAACGAGCCCGGAACGAGCCGGCGCGATGGCAAGCTCGTTCGTCATCGCCGCCTTGCGCAACATGGAACCCGGGGCAATTGTCTACACAACCGGGAGCACGGCGATCGAGTGACCGCCCCAAGGCAACCGTCTCGCGACGGCGCAGACCAACTCGGACATCGGCGGCCGCGCCACCAACACGAACGGCTCCGGGAGTCGATCTCGTTTACACCTCGCAAGTGCCTAATGCAACGGGGTGGTCCGTTCGGCCGATGTCGGGGGTAGATGCCCCTACGCATGACGGAGTCGGTCGTGGCGCTCTTCAAGCTAGACGAAGCCGTCGCAGCTCAACGAGAGGCTGAGAAGGTCCGCCGCTCGGCGGAGCGAGCGCAGCAACAGTCACAGCAGGCTGCGGAGCGGGAGCGTCAGCGGGTGGCGGACCAGCAGTGCAAGCAGGAGGAGACGTACCGCCGCTCGCCGAGCGGGGAGCCGACGTCCGCGAAGCGGAGGGCTGACCGCCGCGCGCGACGGTGCACGGGCCCGCCGGGGCGGTGTAACGCGATACCGCGGCGATTCGACATCGGGGCCGCAATCACCCACACCGGACGTGGAGGACCCGCGATGTCGAACCTCGTGCTCAAGCTCGCCCAGGCGATCGGGATCGTCGTGCTCGCCGTCCTCGTCGTCGGCACGGTGATCGGCGTCCTGCAGTGGCTCGTGGTCGCCGCCGGTCTGGTCGCGCTGCCGGTGGCGGGCATCTGGTTGTACTTCCGCCTGTCCGGCCGCTCGACGGCGCGCCCCGCGCGGCGGTCGGCCCCGCGGCCGACCCGCGCCGACCGTGCAGTCACGGCCCGCCGGGCCGAGTTGGAGGGCCGGGCGGTCTACGACGCGGTGGGCCGCTGCGGGTGGTGCGGGTCGGGGACACGACACCAGGACCGTTACGGGTTCCCCGCCACGCCGCTCGCGTTCCACCGCAGCGAGATCGACGCGATGCTGTAGCGGTCTCACCCCACGTCGCGCGCCCGGATCCCCGCCTCGTGCGGATCCACCTGCTGATCCTCGGGTGACAGCGCGAGGGTGAGGACCCGCGTCGGGTGGATCCGGATGATCGGTCCCGACCTCGTCGTCTGCCCCGCGGAGTCCGTCGGCTCGGTCAGCGCCTCGCCCCGTCCCCGGATCTCGACGAACCGCACCCGCCACGGGTCGGTCGACAGCACGTCGTCGACGACGAACGCGACCTGACCGTTGGCGGCGACGTTGCCGAACTTGCGGCTGCGCTCCATCCGGAACCCGCCCACGTCGATGGTCCCCAGCGTCGTGTTGACGCCGAATCCGACCGGGTTGACCTGCAACGTCCCGTCCGGTCGGGCGGTCGCGAGCCGGCCGATCCGCTGGCCGCGCAGGTAGCTGATCTCCTCGTCGGTGAACATGCCGGCGACCGTAGGAGCTGGAGTCGGGTCGAGGTCAAGCCGCGGTCGCCCGGGCGACCGCGGCACGCGCGTCGGCCACGGGGACCCCGAGGGTCAGCAGGTGCCCGAGGGCGACGTCGGCCTCGTCGCCGTCCCACCGCCCGTCCTGTGCGGCGTGCTGGTAGGCCATCGACCCCGCCTGCAGTACCTCGGCCAGCACCGGGGCCGCGACGTGCCGGGAGAACACACCGGCCCGCTGCCCGTTCTCCAGCAGCCGGATCATGATCGTGTGGAACGGCGCCATCGCGGCGCGGATCTCGTCGTCGGCGGTCCGGCGGGCCAGTGCGATGACCGGGCCGTAGCGCCGCGACGTGCTCCAGGTGCGCAGGAGGGTGGCCGCGAGCTCGCCGGCCGGGTCGGGTGCGTCGGGGTCGACCTCCCCGATCTGTCCGACGAAGTCCGCCGACGCCGCCCGGACGAGTGCGACCACCAGGTCGTGACGGCTGGTGAAGTGACCGTAGACGGTGCGCCGGACGACGCCGGCGCGGGCCGCGACCTCGTCGAGCGAGGCGTCCGGGTCCTCGCGCAGCACGGCCTGCGCGGCGTCCAGGATGGACCGCCGGTTCCGCTCCCGGGCCGACGGCCGACGTTCCGTCCCTTTCCTCACGGGTGCATTTTTGCACGAGGAGTGCAATCCTGGCGAGAGCCGAGGTCACCCAGGACGAGGAGCCGACGATGACGATCGACCACGACACCCGGCCGGTGGTGCTGGACCAGGACTTCTTCGACGATCCCGATGAGCTCTACCGCGAGCTGCGCGACGCGCGTCCGGTCACCCGTGCGACCGGCCCGAACGGGCTGACGTTCTGGATGATCACCCGCTACGACGACGCCCGCGCCGCGCTGAACGACCCGCGGCTGCGGAAGGATTCCCGGCGGCTGCCCGAGGTGCTGCAGCGGCACGGCGCGACCTCGTTCCGCCAGTTCGCCGACTCGCTCGTCGGGCACATGCTCAACGCCGACCCACCGGACCACACCCGGCTGCGCAAGCTGGTCGGGCGGGCGTTCACCGTCCGCGCGATCGCCCGGCTGCGGCCGCGGATCGAGCAGATCGCCACCGAGCTCGCCGACGCCGCCGAGCAGGCGGGTCCCGAGCTGGACCTGCTGGACCACTTCGCGTTCCCGCTGCCGATGACGGTCATCTCCGAGATCCTCGGCGTCCCGGGGGAGCGGCGCGAGGACTTCCGGCACTGGTCGAACCTGCTGCTCTCCAGCGGCCCCGACGAGGAGCGCGCCGCGGCCGCCGCGTCGATGGCGCAGTTCCTGTCCGAGCTCGTCGCCGACAAGTCCGCCCACCCCGGCGACGACATGCTGTCCGAGATCGTCCGCGCCTCGGAGGACGGCGACTCGCTCAGCTCCACCGAGGTCACCGCGATGGCGTTCCTGCTGCTGGTCGCCGGGCACGAGACCACGGTCAACCTCATCGGCAACGGCATGCTGGCGCTGCTGCGCGACCCCGACCAGCACGCCCGGCTGCGCGCCGACCCCGACCGGGTGCCGCAGGCGGTCGAGGAGTTCCTGCGCTACGACGGACCGGTCAACCTCGCCACGATCCGCTTCACCGACGAGCCCGTCGAGTACTCCGGTGTGACGATCCCGGCCGGCGAGGTCGTGCTGGTCTCACTGATCGGGGCCAACCGCGACCCCGGGCGCTACCCGGACCCGCAGCGGTTCGACCCCGATCGCGACACCTCCGGGCACCTCGCTTTCGGCTACGGCATCCACCACTGCCTCGGCGCCCCGCTGGCCCGCCTCGAGGCCGACGTCGCGTTCCGGACGCTGCTCGCGCGGTTCCCGGACATGGCGCTCGCCGGCGCCCCCGGGCAGTACCGGGAGAGCACGCTGATCCACGCGCTCACGGCGCTCCCGGTGCGCCTGAACGCATGACCGGCACCCGGGTCAGCCCGCGCTGAACTGCTCGCTGCCGATCACCCGGAGCAGCTCCAGGCGTCGTCCGGTCTCGCTGCGCGGCGCCGCGGTGAGTACGAGCAGCGCCTGGGACCGGTCCTCGGTGAACAGCGCCTGGCAGTCCACCTCCAGCTCGCCGAGCTCGGGGTGCAGCAGCGTCTTGTGGTCGGCGAACCGGCGCCCGACCTCGTGCAGCTCCCACAGGGCGGTGAACTCGGGGCTGCGCTCCGACAGCACCTCCACCAGCTCCCCGGCCCGCGACCGGGGCCCCAGCATCGCCAGTGCCGCCCGCAGCGTCGCCACCTGCGCGCGGCTCTGGCGGGGCCGGTCGTCGGGCGGATACATGCGCCGGGCGTCCGGGTCGGTGAACCAGCGGAAGACCTCGCTGCGGGCGAGCCCGGTGTGGTGGGTGTGGTCGCCGAACAGCGCCCGGGCCATGTCGTTCTGCACGAGCGTCTCGCCGAGCACGGTCAGGATCAGGGCCGGGCTGTCGTGCAGCCGGTCCAGCACCCGCAGCAGTGCCGGGGCCACGTGCTCGGACACCGGGCCCGACGCCGGCGCGTTGCGGCCCGCGCACCGGAACAGGTAGTCGCGCTCCTCGGTGCCCAGCCGCAGCGCCCGGGCCAGCGACGCCAGCATCTGCTCACTCGGCTGCGGGCCGCGCTGCTGCTCCAGCCGCGTGTAGTAGTCGGTCGACATGACCGCGAGCGTCGCGACCTCCTCGCGACGCAGCCCCGCCGTGCGCCGGCGCGGCCCGTCGGGGAGCCCGACGTCGCCGGGGCGGAGGCCGGCGCGGTGCCGGCGCAGGAAGTCGGCCAGGGCTGCTCGGTCCACGGCATCGAGTATCCGTGGGCACCCGCCGGGCAACCAGGGACCGGCGATCCCCCGATGACCGGTCTCTGCCGTCGGGTCCGCCGCGCGGCGACGGTGGGGACATGCAGATCACCGGACGCACCGTCTTCATCCCCGGCTCGACGAGCGGTATCGGACTCGCCATGGCCCTGGCGCTGCACGAGCGCGGCAACACCGTGGTCCTCGGCGGCCGGCGGCGCGACCTGCTCGACGAGCTCGTCGCCGCCCACCCCGGCCTCGACGCCGTCGAGATCGACACGGCCGACCCGGCGAGCGTCACGAAGGCCGTCACCGAGGTCCTCGACCGGCACCCCGACCTCGACGTGCTCGTCGCGATGGCCGGGATCATGCGGGTCGAGGACTGGCACAGCCCCGAGGGCTTCCTCGCCTCGGCCGAGCAGGTCGTCACCACCAACCTGCTCGGCCCGATCCGGCTGATCGGCGCGCTCGTGGAGCACCTGCGGGGACGGCCGGTCGCGTCGGTGGTCACCGTGTCGTCCGGTCTGGCCTTCGTCCCGCTCGCCGCGACGCCCAGCTACAACGCCACCAAGGCCGCGGTGCACATGCTCACCGAGTCGCTGCGCCTGCAGCTCGCCGACACCAGCGTCGAGCTCGTCGAGATCGTGCCGCCGTCGGTGGCGACGGAACTGATGCCCGGCCAGCAGGACAGCCCGATCGCGATGCCGCTCGACGACTTCGTCGCCGAGGTGCTGACCCTGCTCCAGGCCCCGACACCGGGCGGGGAGGTGCTCGTCGACCGGGTGCTGCCGCTGCGCCACGCGGAGGCCCGCGGCGAGTACGCCGAGGTCGTCGCCCGCCTCAACGCGGCCGACCCGCACTGACCACCACGCCGTACCCGACCGTCCACCCGGAACAGGAGACACCCGTGCCGTTCGCCAACCTCAAGGTCCCGGCGGGCCTGCTCGACGCCGACGCCAAGCGCGAGCTCGTCGAGAAGGTCACCGACCTCTACGCCGCCACCTTCGGCGACGACGTCCGCGCCAACACCATGGTCCTCGTCGACGAGGTCGCCGATGGCGGCTGGGGGATCCGTGGGCAGGTCCTGACCCTCGCCGACCTGCGGGGACGGTGACCGTCCGGCCCGCCGCCCCCTGGACGCGGTCCGGTCCCGCGTCCGTCCGGGGCGGGCGGCGCGGCCCGTAGGCTGACCGCGCGACGACGGGGGAGGGCGCCATGACGGCACCGGGCCGGGCTCGGCAGGAACGGATCTACCGCGAGGGCGTCTCCGGCGCCCGTCCCCGGGTCCCGACCGGTCCCGACGAGCTGGAGCGTCGCGCGCGGCGGGCCATGAGCCGGCGCGCCGACGCCTACGTCACCGGCGGCGCGGGCGCCGAGACCACGATGCGCGCCAACCGTGCGGCGTTCGCCCGCCGGGAGATCGTGCCGCGGGTGCTGCGCGACGTGGGCGAGCGCGACCTCACCGTCGAGCTGTTCGGCCGCACGCTGCCCGCCCCGCTGCTCCTCGCCCCGATCGGCGCACTGGACCTGGTCCGGCGCGGCGCCGACCTCGCCGTCGCCCGCGGAGCCGCGGCCGCCGGGGTCCCGATGGTGATCTCGAACCAGGCGGGGACGCCGATGGAGGACATCGCCGCGGTCGGCGGCCCCACCTGGTTCCAGCTGTACTGGTCCACCTCCGACGAGCTCGTCGACAGCTTCCTGCGCCGCGCCGAGGCCTCCGGCTGCGACGCCGTGGTCGTCACCCTCGACACGACGATGCTCGGCTGGCGCCCCCGCGACCTCGACCTGGGCCACCTGCCCTTCGCCCGCGGCATCGGGATCGCCCAGTACACCTCCGACCCGGTGTTCCGCGGCCTGGTGGAACAGACCCTCGCCGCGCCGTCGGCCGGGGCGCCGCCGAGGGTCACCCCGCAGGCCGTGCGCACCCTGCTCGAGATCACCCGCAACGCCCCGGGACGGTTCCGGGACAACCTGCGCTCGCCCGTCCCGCGGGCGGCCGTGGAGACCTTCCTGCGGGTCTACTCGCGACCGCGGCTGTCCTGGGAGGACCTGGCGACCCTGCGCTCGCGGACCCGGCTGCCGATCCTGCTCAAGGGGGTCCTGCATCCCGATGACGCCCGCCGTGCCGCCGACGCCGGTGTGGACGGTGTCGTCGTGTCCAACCACGGGGGCCGCCAGATCGACCACGCGGTCGCCTCGCTGGACGCGCTGCCCGGTGTCGTCGACGCCGTCGGCGACGCGCTGCCGGTGCTGCTCGACTCCGGGGTGCGCACCGGGGCCGACGTCGCGACCGCGGTCCGGCTCGGCGCCCGCGCCGTGCTGCTGGGGCGCCCGTTCGTGCACGGGCTCGCCCTGGACGGGGCCCGCGGCGTCGCGCAGGTGCTGCAGAACGTCGTCGCCGAGCTCGACCTGGTCTGCGGGCTGGCGGGGGCCACCACCCCGGCCGGGATCGAGCTGCGCGAGCGTCCCTGACGGGGCACCCGGCGGTGCGGTCCGGCGCGCCCGCCCGCCCGGGTCGTGGCACGGTCGGAACATGACGCGCACGACGGCCACCCGCACCCGGCAGGACGTCGCCCGCCTCGCGCTCGGCGCGATGCTGGTGTTCGCCGGGACCTCGCACCTCACCTTCGCCCGCCGCGAGTTCCGTGCCCAGGTCCCGCCGTGGGTCCCGATGGACACCGACGACGTCGTGCTGCTCTCCGGGGCCGCCGAGATCGCGCTCGGCGCCGCGCTGGCCGGCCTCCCGAAGGAGCGCCGCCGGGTCGGCGGCCTGGCCGCCGCGTTCTTCACCGCGATCGTCCCCGGCAACGTCTCCCAGTACCGCAACCGCGTCGACGGGTTCGGTCTCGACACCGACACGAAGCGCGCCGCGCGGCTGGCCGGGCAGCCGCTGCTGGTGGCGTGGGCGCTCTACGCGGGCGGGCTGATCCCGCGCCGGTGAGCCGGTGCCGGTCCGTCGCCGGTCGACCGTCACGATCACCGGATGGACGCGATGGTGCGGATCGGGCTCGTCGAGCTCGCTCTCGGTGCGATGCTGGGCTGGCGGTGGTCGTGTCGGTGACCCGCCCCGACGCGTGGCGGCGGATCGGGATCGTGGAGCCGCGCCGGCTGCTGCAGGCGCATCTCGACGTCGTGTTGATGGGGCTGATCCTGGTCGCCGTCGGGCTGGCCGCGCCGGAGCTGCCGGGCTGGCTCGTGGCGGTACTGGTGTTCGGGACCTGGGTCAACCCGGCGCTGTTCGTGCCGATGGCCTGGAGACCGGACGTCGTCCGGCACCCGGTCTTCCGGGTCGTCAGCGGACTGTCTTTCGTCGCGACCAGCGGCGGGCTGGTGCTGGCCGCGATCCTCGGCTGAGCGCGCCGGGGGCCCGGAAAAACGGGCGAACGGGACGCCCGACGCGACGCGCCGGTACCCGATCGCACGTCGCCTGTAGCACGGCGGGCTCTGGTGCGGCTAATGTCCACCCCGTAGGAACCGGCAAGACGCGAGGAGACATCCGGATGCCACAGGGAACCGTCAAGTGGTTCAACGCGGAGAAGGGGTACGGGTTCATCACGCCGGACGGAGGCGGGCAGGACCTGTTCGTCCACTTCAGCGCGATCCAGTCCTCCGGATACCGCAGCCTCGACGAGGGGCAGACCGTGACCTTCGAGGTCACCCAGGGTCAGAAGGGTCCGCAGGCGGACCAGGTCGTTCCCACCTGACCGCCTGATCCGACGCCGACGCCCGGGGTGCTCACGCGAAGCACCCCGGGCGTCGTCGTGTCGGGGGTCAGGACGCCAGACGGGTCTCCAGCCCGGCGACGACCAGCTCGACGCGGCTCAGCGTCCAGCTGCGCGGTGGGTCGTCGATCCGGTCGCGGAACACCGCCCGGATCTGGGCGTCGAACGGCTCGGCCGACTCCAGCACCTGGTCGCGCCGGCGCGCGTCCCCGGTGCCGGAGGAGCTGGCCGTCAGCCACGGCTGCATTCCCATGTGGATGGCGGTCGAGGCGCCCAGCGCCGCGTCCTCGGCGGTGAAGCCCGCCTCCAGCAGCCGGTCGGTCAGTCGCCGGAACGCCGACATCATCGCGTCGGGTGACTCCGGCAGCCGCACCATCGCGGGGGCGAGGCCCGGGTGCTCGGCCATCACGTCGAACGTCGCCGCCGCGAACGCCAGCATCTGCTCCTGCCACCGGCCCTCGTCGGTCGCGGGGAAGACGTCGTCGGTCACCACGTCGTCCACCAGCGCGGCGACGAGCGCCTCCAGGCTGGGGAAGTGGCGGTAGAACGTGGAGTACTTCACGCCGACCCGGGCGGTCACCGCGCCGACCGTCAGGTCGGAGAAGCCGAGCTCGCGCGCAGCGGCCAGCAGTGTCGCGCGGTCGGTCAGTGGCGGACGGCCGGTGCGCCGTGCCGGTCTGCTCTCGGTCTCGGTCACGCCCGCATGCTACTGCCCGTGCCCACGTCCGGGACAGGCTAGTCGCGGTTGGTCTGACGACTACCTGTGACCTGGCCCATCTCTGGTTCGTTGAGCGGTCGTTCGTTCGGCCGGACGGCCGTGCGGTGGTCTCGCAAAGCGGATCGATCACGACGGAGTGTCACGGCGGAACGGATGCTCCGGCGACGATCCGGCCCAGGGTGCGCAGGCTCGGCGAGCCGGGGTCCCAGTAGCCGCCGTGCGCGGCGGCGAACGCGGACTCGTCGTTCGGGGTGGCCGGGTCGTCCGGGCGCGGGAGCGCCGACCCGGGGGCCGAGTCGAACACCCGTGCACCGAACCCCGGTGCCGCCGGGTCCGGGCCGTGCAGGAGCCCGGTCGGGGCGAGACCGCGCGAGGTCGCGAAGACCTCGACCCCGGGCACCCGGCCGATCGGGTCGTGCCGCGCGGTCGTCGCCCAGACGTGCCCGGGTGCGCTGCCGAGCTCGGAGGCGTGCCCCGTGCCGGTCCCGGGGCTGCCGACGAACACGACGTCGTCGGCGTCGAGGCCGCCGCCCCGGGCGGCGTTCCCGAGCACCGTCGAGCCGTAGGAGTGCCCGACGACGGTCAGGTGCACCGGTCCGGCGTGCCCGGCCCGCAGGCCGTCCTGGAAGGACCGCAGGTCCCCGGCGGCGGCGCGGGCGGCAGCGGGGTCCGCCGCCGCGAGCAGGTCCGGGGGAGCGTCGTAGCCGGTCCACAGGACCGCGGCGA
>NZ_WWFY01001174.1:0-14121 GCF_009864975.1 Pseudonocardia sp. SID8383 | reverse complement strand
GCACCGCAGGCCCGCGACCCCGGCGATCCCTCGAGCACCGCGGCCGGCGCGCCGGCCGCGGTGTCCTGCGGTGCGGCGGTGGTGCCGTGGTGCCCGGCGACCGCCCCGCGGCGGAACGCGGGGGTGTCGCACGGGGCGGTCCACAGCCGCTCCAGCTCGCCGGGGGCGTCGTCGAGCCAGAGCAGGGTCAGCGAGGCGCCCGCCATGTCGAAGCTGGTGCAGAACTCGCCGACCTCGGGGTCGACGACGGTGAGCCCGGCCTCGCCGAGCAGCCGGTGCACGGCGCCGTAGACGACGTAGAGCTCCTCGTACTTGACCGAGCCGAGGCCGTTGAGGATCGGGACGACGCGGTCACCGGCCCCGGCGGGCCGCTCGGCGAGCAGGCCGCGGACCAGAAGCTCGGCGAGCCCGGCCGCGGTGGGCACGTCGGTCTCGTCGATGCCCGGCTCGCCGTGGATGCCCAGCCCGACCGCCATCCGCCCGTCCGGCACGGTGAACAGCGGCGAGCCCGCGCCGGGCAGGGCGCAGCCGTCGAAGGCGACGCCCAGCGACCGGGTCCGCTCGTTGGCCAGCCGGGCGACGCGCTCGACGCCGTCGAGGTCGTGACCGGCTTCGCAGGCCGCGCCGGCGACCTTGAACACGCACAGGTCCCCGGCGATCCCGCGGCGCAGTGCCGGGTCGGCGGCGCGGGAGACGTCGTCGGTGACCACCACGGTGCGGCAGTCCACCCCGGCATCGCGCAGCCGGGCCTGGGCGGCGTCGAAGTTCAGGACGTCGCCGGCGTAGTTGCCGTAGGACATCAGCACCCCGCGGCCCCGGTCCGCCGCGGCGGCGACGGAGTGGATCTGCTGGGTCGAGGGCGAGGCGAACAGGTTGCCCATCGCCGCGCCGTGCGCGAGCCCGGGACCGACGAGCCCGGCGAAGGCGGGGTAGTGCCCGGACCCGCCGCCGACGACCAGCGACACCGTCGGCCCGTCGGCCTCGGTCGATCGCACCACCCCGCCCGGGACGGCCCGGAGCCAGCGCGCGGAGGCCGCGGCGAGCCCGGTGGTCATCTCGGCGGCGAAGTCGTCCGGGTCGTTGAACAGGCGCGTCATCGCGGTCCCCTCGTCCTGGCGGTGCGGAGGTCATCGATCCTATAGGAAGTAGGACTACCGCGACCAGGCCCGGCGGCCGCCCGCGCGTTTCACCGTCGTCACACGGGCCGCACGGTGGGATGGCTCGGTGAGCACGACTGCCTCGACCGGTCCGGACCCGATCACCCCCGCCCGCGACGCCGAGCGGCTCGAGCGTGCGGTGCTCGAGGTGAAGCGGGTGATCGTCGGCCAGGACCGCCTCGTCGAGCGGATGCTGGTGGGGCTCCTCGCGAAGGGGCACCTGCTGCTGGAGGGCGTTCCCGGCGTCGCGAAGACCCTCGCCGTGGAGACCTTCGCGACGGTCGTGGGCGGCAGCTTCTCCCGGCTGCAGTTCACCCCCGACCTGGTGCCCGCCGACATCCTCGGCACCCGCATCTACCGGCAGGGCCGCGAGGAGTTCGACGTCGAGCTCGGTCCGGTCGTCGCGAACTTCGTGCTCGCCGACGAGATCAACCGCGCGCCGGCCAAGGTGCAGTCGGCGATGCTCGAGGTGATGGCCGAGCGCAAGCTCTCCCTCGCCGGTCGCGACCACCCGATGCCCGACCCGTTCCTCGTGCTCGCCACCCAGAACCCGATCGAGAACGAGGGCGTCTACCCCCTGCCCGAGGCGCAGCGCGACCGCTTCCTGTTCAAGCTGATCATCGAGTACCCGGGCGTCGAGGAGGAACGGGAGATCATCTACCGGATGGGGTCCACCCCGCCGGTGCCCTCCCAGATCCTCACCCCCGAGGAGCTGGTCCGGCTGCAGCGCACCGCGGCGGACGTGTTCGTGCACCACGCCCTGGTCGACTACGTCGTGCGGCTGGTCGTCGCGACCCGGCTGCCGTCCGAGCACGGCCTGTCCGACGTCGCGTCCTGGATCGCCTACGGCGCCTCGCCACGTGCGTCGCTGGGCATCGTGTCCGCCGCCCGCGCGCTGGCCCTGGTCCGCGGCCGGGACTACGTGCTCCCGCAGGACGTGCTGGAGGTCGCCCCGGACGTGCTGCGCCACCGCCTGGTGCTGTCCTACGACGCGATCGCCGACCAGGTGCCGGTCGACCACATCGTCACCCGGGTCCTGCAGACCGTGCCGTTGCCGCAGGTCAGCGCCCGGCCCGGGGGAGGGCCCGAGGGCGCGTCGACGGCGTGGCCGTCCGCACCGGACGCCGGCCAGGGCCCGGCGTGACGGCGGGGTCCGCCGACCTCGTCCGGCTCGAGGCCTCCCTGCGGACCCTGGAGCTCACCGTCCGGCGCCGGCTGGACGGGCTGCTCCAGGGCAACCACGTCGGTCTGCTGCCCGGGCCCGGCACCGAGCCCGGTGACGCGCGGCCCTACCAGCCCGGCGACGACGTCCGCCGGATGGACTGGTCGGTCACCGCCCGCACCACCGCGCCGCACGTGCGCGAGACCGTCGCCGACCGCGAGCTGGAGACCTGGGCGGTGGTCGACCTGTCGCGCAGCATCGACTACGGAACCGCCCGCACCGACAAGCGGCACCTGGCGCTGGCCGGGCTCACCGCGGTCGCCCAGCTGACGACCGGCGGCGGGAACCGGCTCGGCGCCGTCGTCGCGAACGGGGAGTCGACGCAGCGCCTGCCCGCCCGCGGCGGCCTGGCGCACGCCCGCGGCCTGGTCCGCCGGGTCGCGACGATGCCGCCGGCACCCGAGGGCACCCGCGGCGACCTGTCCGGTGCGCTCGACGAGCTGCGCCGCCCGCCGCGCCGGCGCGGGCTGGTCGTCGTGGTGTCGGACTTCCTCGGCGAGCCCACCTGGGAGCGCTCCCTGCGGGCGCTCTCGGCCCGCCACGAGCTGCTCGCGATCGAGGTCGTCGACCCGCGGGAGCTGGAGCTGCCCGACGTCGGGACCGTCGTGCTCGCCGACCCCGAGACCGGGCGCCAGCGCGAGGTCGACACCACGCCGCTGCTGCGCCGCGAGTTCGCCGCCGCCGCCTCCGAGCACCGCGACCGGGTGGCCACCGCGCTGCGCCGCTGCGGGGCCGGGCACCTGACCCTGCGCACCGACACCGACTGGGTGGCCGACATCGTGCGGTTCGCCGTCGCGCGCAAGCACGCCGCTGCTCCGCGGAGGCTCGCGTGACGTTCACCGCCCCCTGGTGGCTGCTCGGGTTGCTCGTCGTCGCCGCGCTCGCGGTGGCCTACGTGTGGCTGCTGCGGCGGCGCCGTCGCGACGTCGTGCGGTTCACCAACCTGGAGCTGCTGGAGTCGGTCGCCCCGAAGCGGCCGGGCCGGTGGCGGCACCTCCCGGCGATCGCGCTGATCGCGGCGCTGGCGGTGCTCACCGTGGCGCTCGCCGGGCCGCAGGCCATGGCGAAGGTGCCGCGCAACCGGGCCACGGTGATGCTGGTGATCGACGTGTCGCTGTCGATGAAGGCCACCGACGTCGCCCCGACCCGGCTCGCCGCCGCGCAGGCCGCGGCCAAGCAGTTCGCCGACCAGCTGACCCCCGGCGTCAACCTGGGGCTGGTGTCCTTCGCCGGGACGGCGGCGGTGCTCGTCTCGCCCACGACCGACCGCAGCGCGGTCAAGAACGGCGTCGACAACCTGCAGCTCGCCGAGTCCACCGCGACCGGTGAGGCGATCTTCACGGCGATGCAGTCGATCGACACCTTCTCCCGCTCGCTGCAGGGCGGCCCGGACGCGGCGGGTGTGCCGCCACCGGCGCGGATCGTGCTGCTCTCCGACGGCACCCAGACCGTCCCGGGGCCGGACGGGGAGACCGAGCCGCGCGGCTCGTTCACCGCGGCCGCCGAGGCGAAGAACCGCGGCGTGCCCGTCTCGACGATCTCCTTCGGTACCAGCTACGGCACGATCGAGCTCGACGGCGGGCGCACCCCCGTCGCCGTCGACGACGCCTCCATGGAGCGCATCGCTCAGCTCTCGGGCGGCCGGTTCTTCACCGCCGCCACCGAGTCCGAGCTGCGCGCGGTCTACTCCGACCTGTCCGAGGAGCTCGGCTACGAGGAACGCGAGGTGGACGCGAGCAGGCCCTGGATGATCGGCGGGTTCGTGCTCCTGATCAGCGGGCTCGGCGCGGGCATCCTGCTCGGCAGGCGACTGCCGTGAGGGTGATCTCCGCTCGCGGGTACCGGCCGGTAGTGCGTTAGGTTCACCCCCCGTGGGACGTAGCGTGCTCGTGACCGGAGGAAACCGCGGCATCGGCCTGGCGATCGCACAGGCGTTCGCGGCGGAGGGCGACCAGGTGGCGGTGACGTACCGCTCCGGGAAGGACGACATCCCCGGCGGGCTGTTGCCGGTGCACTGCGACGTCACCGACGCCGAGTCCGTCGACGCCGCGTTCACCGAGGTCGAGGCCGCACACGGCCCGGTCGAGGTGCTGGTGTCCAACGCCGGCATCACCGACGACGGCCTGCTCATGCGGATGGCCGAGGAGTCCTTCACCAAGGTCGTCGACGCCAACCTCACCGCGGCCTACCGGGTCGCGAAGCGGGCCTCGCGCGGGATGCTGAAGGCCAAGAAGGGCCGGATGATCTTCGTCTCGTCGGTCGTGGGCCTCTCCGGCTCGGCCGGGCAGGTCAACTACGCCGCCTCGAAGTCCGGGCTCGTCGGCCTGGCCCGCTCGGTCGCCCGCGAGCTGGGCAGCCGCGGCATCACCGCGAACGTCGTCGCCCCCGGGTTCGTCGACACCGACATGACCCGCGCGCTGCCCGAGAAGCGGCGCGAGGAGATCCTG
The DNA here is from genome assembly GCF_009864975.1 of Pseudonocardia sp. SID8383. Lineage (NCBI taxonomy): Bacteria > Bacillati > Actinomycetota > Actinomycetes > Pseudonocardiales > Pseudonocardiaceae > Pseudonocardia > Pseudonocardia sp. SID8383. Next base: position 9,295 of record NZ_WWFY01001174.1, on the reverse strand, counting down.
GGGACCATCCCGCTCTCCCGCTACGCCGACACCGGCGAGATCGCCTCGGTCGTGGCCTTCCTCGCCTCGCCCGGCGCCGGCTACGTCACCGGAGCGGTCGTCCCGGTCGACGGCGGCCTGGGCATGGGGCACTGAGCGAGGTCCGCGGAGCGGACATCGACGCCGTGCCCACCGGCCCGGGCACGCAGAACTCTCGAAAGGACGTCATGGGACTGCTCGACGGCAAGCGGCTGCTGATCACCGGTGTGATCACCGACGCCTCGCTGGCCTTCCACTCCGCCAAGATCGCCCAGGAGCAGGGCGCCGAGGTCGTGCTCACCGGTTTCGGCCGGATGCGGCTGGTCGAGCGGATCGCGATGCGGCTGCCGAAGCCCGCACCGGTCGTCGAGCTGGACGTGTCGGACCAGGAGCAGCTGGACTCGCTCGTCGAGCGGGTCACCCCGCACCTGGGCGACGAGCCCCGCCTCGACGGCGTGCTGCACTCCATCGGGTTCGCCCCGCCCGGCGCGCTCGGCGAGGGCGCGTTCCTCAACGCGCAGTGGGAGGACGTCGCCACCACGATCCAGGTGTCGGCGTACTCGTTGAAGTCCCTGGCGATGGCGTGCAAGCCGCTGCTCGGCCCGGGCAGCTCGATCGTCGGCATGGACTTCGACAACCGGCAGGCCTGGCCCGCCTACGACTGGATGGGCGTCGCGAAGTCCGCGCTGGAGTCGGTCACCCGCTACCTGGCCCGCGACCTGGGCCGCGACGGCATCCGGGTCAACCTGGTCGCCGCCGGCCCGGTGAAGACGATGGCCGCCAAGTCGATCCCGGGCTTCTCCGCGTTCGAGGACGTGTGGGACAAGCGTGCCCCGCTCGGCTGGGACATGAACGACCCGGTGCCGGTCGCCAAGACCGTGTGCGCCGCGCTGTCGGACTGGATGCCGACCACCACCGGTTCGATGATCATGGCCGACGGCGGGGTGCACGCCGTCGGCGTGTGAGCCGGTACCGGCCCGCGCGCGTCGGCGCGGGCCGGGGTCGATAATCGGGGTCGTGCCCGAACAGTTCGACGCGATACTGCTGCTCAGCTTCGGCGGCCCCGAGGCCCCCGACGAGGTCCGCCCGTTCCTGGAGAACGTGACCCGGGGGCGCGGTGTCCCGCCGGAGCGCCTCGACGCCGTCGAGGAGCACTACCAGCACTTCGGCGGGGTCTCGCCGATCAACGCCCGCAACCGCGAGCTGGTCGCGGCGATCGCCGCGCGCACCGAGCTGCCGGTGTACTTCGGCAACCGCAACTGGCGGCCCTACGCCGAGGACACCGTGCGCGAGATGGCCGAGGCCGGCGTCGAGCGGGCGCTGGTGTTCGCGACCAGCGCCTACGGCGGCTACTCCGCCTGCCGCCAGTACCACGAGGACATCTCCCGGGCCCGGGACGCGGTCGGCGACGCGGCCCCCGAGCTGGTCAAGCTGCGCCACTTCTACGACCACCCGGACTTCGTGCGCGCCAACGCCGACGCCGTGCGGACCGCGTGGGCCCAGCTGCCCGAGGACCGTCGCGAGGCGGCGCGGCTGGTGTTCACCGCGCACTCCATCCCGACCTCGGCCGACGCGGCCGCCGGGACCCCGGCCGACGGCGGGCACCGCTACTCCCGCCAGGTCGGCGAGACCGCGGCGCTGGTCGCCGCCGAGGTGGGCGTCGACGAGTTCGACGTCGTCTGGCAGTCCCGCTCCGGTCCGCCGCAGGTGCCGTGGCTGGAGCCCGACATCGTCGACCACATCGACGACCTGCACGCCAAGGGTGTGCCCGCGGTCGTCGTCGCGCCGGTCGGGTTCGTGTCCGACCACGTCGAGGTCGTGTGGGACCTCGACAACGAGGCGGCCGAGCGTGCCGCCGAGCACGGCATGGGCTTCGCCCGCGCCGCCACCGCCGGACCCGACCCACGCTTCGCCGACATGGTGGTCGAGCTCGTGCGGGAACACTCCGACGGCGTGCCCGCCCGGCGGCTGGGCACCGGCCCGTCCGCGGGGTGTACCCGCAACGGGGCGCCCTGCGCGGTCGACTGCTGCGTGCCGCAGCGGCGGCCCGCCCGGCCGAGCTGATCAGCGCCGCCGCACCCGGGCCAGACGGGCGGGGACCTCGACCCTGGTCCCCGCCGGCTCGCCGTACGACCCGGCCAGGCCGGCGGTCACGCCCTCCGGTAGGAGGCCGGTCCGACGGTCTCCACCGTCGGGAGATTCCGGGCGACCCCGACCTCGTTCGAGGTCGTGCTCCCGGGCCGAAATCGACGATCCGGTAACCGTTTGTCCGTATTCTTGTGATTCGTGCTCACATGGGGTGAGGTTCGGCTCCATGACCTCCGTACCGACCTCGGCACCGCCGCAACCCGGCGTGCTCGAGAGCATCGAGCTGTCCATCAACTCGGTGTTCGACCCGATCTCGACCGGGCTGTCGAACATCGTCTTCTACGAGGTGACCGTCCTCGGTGCCGACTTCCCGCTGATCGTGGGCTGGCTGATCCTGGCCGGGGTGCTGTTCACCCTCTACTTCGGGTTCGTCCAGTTCCGCAGCATCGGGCTCGCCCTGCGGATCGTCCGTGGCCGCTACACCCGGCGCGACGAGCCGGGGGAGATCACCCACTTCCAGGCTCTGGCCTCCGCGCTGTCGGGCACCGTCGGTCTGGGCAACATCGCCGGCGTCGGCGTGGCGGTCACGATCGGTGGTCCCGGCGCGACGTTCTGGATGATCGTCGCCGGGCTGCTCAGCATGGCCACCAAGTTCGTCGAGTGCACCCTCGGCGTGAAGTACCGCGACGTGCACCCCGACGGCACCGTGTCCGGCGGTCCGATGCACTACCTGCGGATCGGTGTCGCCGAGCGCATCCCCAACGCGTTCGGCCGCGGCCTGGGCAAGGTCCTGGCCGCCGGTGCGGCGGTGATGATCCTCTTCTTCGGCGTCGCCGGCGGGAACATGTTCCAGGCCAACCAGACCTTCGCCCAGCTCCGCAACGTCACCGGGGGCGAGACCGGTCTGCTCGGCAGCGGCGGCGCCGCGTTCGTCTTCGGTCTGCTGCTGGCCGCGCTCGTCGGGGCGGTCGTGTTCGGGGGCATCAAGTCCGTCGGTGCGGTCACGGGTCGTCTCGTCCCGGCGATGGCGATCGTCTACGTGACCGCATGTCTCCTGGTGATCGCCGTGAACATCGCGCAGGTCCCGACGGCGTTCGGGCTCATCCTCTCGGGAGCGTTCTCCGCGGAGGGCGTGGTAGGCGGTGCGCTCGGCGCCATGATCGTCGGTTTCCAGCGGGCGGCCTTCTCGAACGAGGCGGGCCTGGGCTCCTCGCCGATCGCGCACTCGGCGGTGCGGACGAAGAACCCGGCCACCGAGGGGTACGTGGCCCTGATCGAGCCGTTCGTCGACACCGTGGTCATCTGCACGATGACCGCGCTGACCATCGTGATCGCCGGTACGCCCTTCTGGCAGCAGGCCCAGGCGACCGCCTTCGCCAGCGGCGGCTCCGACGTGGCCGACGGCGTGCTCATCACCTCCGACGCGTTCGCCACGGTGCTGCCGTGGTTCCCCTACGTGCTCGCGGTCGCGGTGTTCCTGTTCGCCGTCTCCACGATCATCACGTGGGGCTACTACGGGCAGAAGGCCTGGACCTACCTGTTCGGCAGGAACATGGTGTCCGAGCGCGTCTACCAGGTGATCTTCTGCTTCTTCGTGGTCGTCGGCTCGGTGCTGACGCTGGGCAGCGTGCTCGACTTCGCCGACGCGGTGCTCTTCCTGCTCGCGTTCTTCAACATCCTGGGCCTCTACGTGCTGGCCCCGGTGGTCAAGAAGGAGGTCCGCGAGTTCCGTGCGAAGCTCGCCTCCGGCGAGGTCGCCGAGGTGGAACCGTCCGAGCGGGCGATGCTCTGATCCGTCGCGTGGGCCCGGTCAGACCCGGGCCCACGCCCGGGCGAGCAGCTCGTAGGACCGCAGGCGGTCGTCGAGAGTGGGGGCGACGGTCTCGACGACGAGCTCGTCGGCCTCCGCGGCCTCGACGATCGCGGCGAGACGGCGCGCGACGGCGTCCGCCCGGCCGACGACGCGGGTCCGCAGGCGGTCGTCCAGCGCGACGTGCTCGTCCGGGTCCAGCGGGGGGAGACCGGCCCGCTCGTCGGCGGTGGGGTAGTGGTGCGCGCCCGCGTCGAGGGCGAGCCCGCGCAGCCAGACGTCGTAGCCGGAGCCCAGTGCGGCGGCCTCGTCCTCGGTGTCCGCGGCCAGCGCCGACACCGCGATCGCGACGTGCGGGCGGTCCCGGTAGGGGCCCGGTACGAACCGCTCGCGGTACAGGTCGATCGCCTCGAGCACGGTGGTCGGCCGGGAGAAGTAGGCGACACCCATCGGCAGCCCGTTGCGCGCGGCGTACTCGGCGCTCTCGCCCGCACCTGCCGCGTGCACCCAGACCTGCGGGGTCACGGCGTCGAGCAGGTCGACCGGCGTGCCCTGCAGCCCCGGCTCCTTGCCGGCGAGCAGGCGCAGGAGCTGGTCGCAGCGTCCGGTGAAGGTGCCCAGGCCGCGTTCGAGCAGCCGGGCCTCGACGTGCGGGCGGTCGTGGTCGAGCCCGACGGTGCGCGGCGTGCGCGCGGCGACCGACCGGCCCAGCCCGAGGTCGGTGCGGCCACCGGACAGGGCGGACAGCAGCGTCGCGTCCTCGGCCAGGCGTAGCGGCGGGTGGTAGGCGACCAGGGTGGCGGCGACGCCCAGCCGGATGCGTCCGGTCCGGGCCGCGAGGTGCGAGAGCAGCACCATCGGGCTGGTCGATCCGAGCGCCGGGTTGAGGTGGTGCTCGCCGACCCAGTAGCGCAGCATGCCGAGCGACTCGACGTGGCGTGCGAGCACGATCGCGTCGGAGACGACGTCGGTGGCGGTTCCGCCGGGCCGGACCGGGTTCAGGTCCAGGCACGACAGCGGGATCGTGGACAGGGTGCACTCCTGCGACAGGCGGGGTGCACGGAGTCGGCACCGGGATCGCTCGAATCTAGAGCCGCTGCGGACAGAGGGTCAACGTGTCGGGGGTCGAAGCGCCGCGACTCACGTTGTCAAGGAATCATTGACGCCGGCGTGCGGTCAACCGAGCGGCGACACCCGCCGGCTGCGGAGCCGGGGGAGAGGAGACCGGCTCGCGCTGTCGGGCCGGAACGGCCGTGACCGGGCCGGCCGTGCCGGCGGTACCCGGCCGGCGCGAATCATCAGGCGGCCCGGTCCGGTCCGGTCCGGTCCGGTGCGAGGCCGGGGGCGCGGTCTGGCCTCGGCTCCCCGGCCCGGCCGGTTGTCGACGCCCGTGCCCGTGTGTCGTCAGGACACGTGGGCGTGCCGCCGGGAGTGGACGGGTTCTCACGTCGATCGCGTCCAGGGCGGAGGCGAGGGCCGTGCGGACGAGCGGCCGCCGGCGGCCCCCGGCTCGGCGTGACGTCGCAGTCTTCGCCGTCAATGAAACATTGACGCCGACGGATCGTCGACGAAACGACGACAACCGAACCGCCCGGACCCGAAGGGGCCGGCGCCGGCCGGACCCGAAGGGGCCGGCGCCGGCCGGGGAGGATCCGGTGGCCCGGCCCGGTGGCCGGTGTGCGGCGTGGTGCAGACGCCGGGTCAGCGGGGTCGGTCGACGGCCCGGTCGAGCGCATCGACGACAGCGTCGGTGAACGCCCCGGCGCCGCCGTGCCCGGCGTCGTCGATGATCCGCAGCTCGCTGCCCGGCCCGCGCCGGTGCAGGTCCCAGGCGATGTCCGGGGGACCGCTGACGTCGTACCGGCCGTGGACCAGGGTCCCGGGGATCCCGGCGAGCCGGGTCACGCCGCGGAGCAGGGCGCCGTCGGGGAGGAACGCGGCGTGCCGCCAGTAGTGCGTGACCAGCCGGGCGAAGACGAGCCGGAACTCCGGGTCCTCGTAGCGTCGGCTCGGTCGGTGGCCCGGTGCGAGGGAGACATGGGTGTCCTCCCAGCGGCACCACTCGCGGGCGGCGTCCTCGCGGACGGCCGGGTCGGGGTCGGCTAGCAGGGTCGCGTAGGCGTCCACGAGGCGGATGCCACGCAGGTGGACGGGCACGGCGCCGGCGAAGCGGTCCCACGCGGCGGGGAAGATCCGGCGCATGTCCTCGGTGACCCAGCGGATCTCCCGCTCGGTCGTCGTCACGACCGCGGCGAGGACGAGCGCGTCGACGCGCTGCGGGTGGGCCTGGGCGTAGGCGAGGGCGAGGGTGCTGCCCCAGGAGCCGCCCTGCACGATCCAGGAGGGGACGGCCAGCAGCTCGCGGAGCCGCTCGATGTCGTCGAGGAGCAGCTGTGTGGTCTGGGTGCGCCCCAGGTCGACGGCGGGGTCGGAGGCGAGCGGCCTGCTGCGGCCGCAGCCGCGCTGGTCGAGCAGCACGATCCGGTACCGCTCGGGATCGTAGTACCGGCGGGCCCCGGCCGAGGCACCCGATCCGGGGCCGCCGTGCAGGTCCAGCGCGGGTCGACCGTCGGGGTTGCCGCAGGTCTCCCAGTGGAGGGCCTGGCCGTCGTCGGTGGTGAGGGTGCCGGCGTCGTGGGGCTCGATCGGCGGGTGGAGGGGCACGGCTACAGACCTGCCAGCAGGGCGGCGGAGTTGTCCTCCCAGGCGTTGTCGATGCGGATGTAGGCGCCGACCGTGGCCAGGGAGCGGTGCCGGGTCTGGTGGGCGATGGCCCGGTCGGAGGCGCCGCGCTGGTGGGCGTAGGTGACGTGGCCCGCGCGCAGGGAGTGCGCCGACCAGGGGCCGGGGCCGATGTCGGCACGGGCCACCGCGCGCTGGACGATCTCGTTGACCGACTCCGGGTGCAGCGGCCGGTCGGTCACCCGGTTGCCGCGGGTGACCTTGCGCAGCACCGGGCCCTCGGTGATCCCGGCGGCGTCGAGCCAGGTCCGCAGCGCGGTGACCGGGCAGCGTGCGGACCGGTGCGCGTGCGGGAGGACGACGAGCTCGGGCTCGGTGCCGTACGGGTTGGTCTTGGACCGGGGGATCGACAGGACGCGGCCGCGCGGGTGGTCGGCGACGTCGGCGACGGTGAGCGCGGCCAGCTCGGAGCGGCGCAGCGCGGAGAAGAACCCGACCAGCAGCAGGGCCCGGTCGCGCAGGCCGGCGAGGTCGTCCTCACCCGGGCGGGTCGCGTAGCTGCGCGTGGTGGGGCAGGCGTCGACGACGTCGTCGAGGTCGGGGGGCATCAGCGGCCGGGCCTGGACCGGCGGGGCGCCGTGGGTGCGGCGGATGCCTTCCCAGACGGCGGTGACGCGGCGGGCGTCGGTGGGGTCGGGCAGGTCGCGCATGACGTGCACGAACCGGATCGAGGACAGCCGGCGGCCGATGGTCCCGACCTTCGCCCCGGCCCCGGCGAGCTCGGTGATGTAGCCGGACAGCGCCTCGGGGGCGGCAGGCAGCGCCTCGTGCCCGTGCCGGACGCACCAGCTGCTGAACTCCCGCCAGTCCGAGGCGTAGCCGCGACGGGTGTTGGCCGACCGGGCGGCCGCGACGTAGGCGGCCTCCTGCTCGGTCAGCGGGAGGTCCACCTGCGGCGCGAGCAGCTCGGCGCCGGGGACGCCGGTGGGGGCGGGGTCGGTCACGGGGTCATCCTGCCGGTCCCGGTGCCCGCGCCGTGATCACCACGCCCGGGCCGGTCCGCTCGTCGGGGTGCAGGAGGAGCTCGGCCTCGGGGTGCAGCCCGGCCCGCCCGAGGAGGTCGCGCAGCTGCTCGGGCCGCCACAGGTGGGTGGTCCAGCGGACGGGCACGCCGCCGTAGCACTCGGTGCGTTCGAGCTCGCCGTCGCCGACGTGGGTCGCCATGATCAGCCGCCCACCGGGGGCGAGGGCGCGGGTGAAGGAGGCCAGGACGTGCGGCAGGACGTCGCGGGGCAGGTGGAACAGCGACCACCAGCCCAGGACTCCGGCGAGCGAGGCGTCGGGGACCGCCAGCTCGGTGGCCGAGCCGACCGAGAACCGGCAGTGCGGGTACAGGCGCCGGGCGTGGGCGATCATGGCGGGGGAGAGGTCCATCCCGGACGCGTCGACGCCGCGCTCCACGAGGTGGGCGGTGACCTGCCCCGGCCCGCAGCCGACGTCGAGGACCGGCCCGCGGCCCGCGACGGCGTCGGCGAAGGTGTCCATGGCGGCCCGGAGCCAGGGGTGGGTGCGGACGTCACCGAGGCCGGTGGCGACGACCATGTCGACGTAGTTGTCGGCGACGCGGTCGTAGGAGTCGCGGACGGCGTCGAGGTCGGGGGGGCGCGGGACCGGGGGCACGGTCAGTGCCCGACCGCGGCGACGACGAGCAGTGCGGCGGCGAACGCCGCCGTCACCACCCGGCCCTGCCAGGTCCGCGGGCGCAGTCCCCACCCGGCCCGCTCCGGCCCGAACCACGGTGTCCTGCCCATCGCTGCTCCTCCCGCCCGGTTCCCGGCCAGGCTATCGTCGGGGATCGTGGCCCGGGTCTGCGCGGCTACGCTCGGCCTCCTCCGCCGCCGGGAGGGCCGGCTCCAGTACTTCCTCCAGCGGGGCCACCCCTGCGCTGCTGCGCACCGAGCAGGAGGCCTGTCCGGGGACTTCCTCGACCGGACCCCGTTGTACCGGCAGCTCCGGGCCCACTGGTCGGCCTACGCCGGGGGAGCGGCCGGGCCCGTCGAGCACCTGGATCTGCCCGCCGCCGGCCGGGCGGGGAACAGCCACATGCCGATGACGGACACCGACAGCGACGTGGTCGCGGCGATGATCGCGCAGTGGTTCGGCGCCTCCGCGCCGGCCTGACCGCACACCCTCCACCGCCCCGGCGGTCCCCCTCCACGACGGTGCCCCGTGTGCTCCCGCGCGCCCCGGCGTCGGTCGGAGCACCCATGGCGCGGACAACCCGGGATTCTCTGCATTATCCCGTGTTGTACAAGTTCAGATTAACAAACCTGAAACCAGGTATCAGTTCGTATAACCGGAACCGCTAGCATGGTCGGCGTGACGGACACGGTGGTGCGGTGCGGATACAGCCGGTGCCGGGCGGAGCTGCCCCCGCCCGGGCCGCAGGGCGGCCGTCCGCGGTCGTTCTGCCGGGACACCCGGTGGGAGCAGGGGCGGACGTGCGCGCAGATGGCCCGCGCCGAGCGGGAGGCCCTCGGTGCTCTCGGCCTCGACACCGGGACCGGGGCGTTCGCGCTCGACGCGGACCGGCTCCGCGAGCACGTCGGCGCGCTCGCCGGGCCGGTGGCCGAGCTGTCCGGGGCGCTGACCGCTGTGCTGGACCGGCTCGACGAGATCGAGCGCGACGCCCTGGCC
>NZ_WWFY01001173.1:0-203 GCF_009864975.1 Pseudonocardia sp. SID8383 | reverse complement strand
GGCCCGCCGGTGACGAAGGTGTGGAACTCGCCGTTCTCCCCGCACGGGTCGACCCCCGGTGGCAGCGCGGCCAGGAACTCGGCGTCGAACACGGCCCCGGCGAGCCGCGCGGGGACCCGGCCCGGGTCGACGGCGACGACGACCGCCCGCAACCCGGCGTCGAGCATCCCGGCGGCCAGCGCACCGGTCGCCGCGCCCCACAG
>NZ_WWFY01000118.1:0-1483 GCF_009864975.1 Pseudonocardia sp. SID8383 | reverse complement strand
TGCGCGCTGGCCGACACCGCGCTGCGCGCCCTGCTCGACGACGGCGGCCTGCGCCCGGGACGCACCGAGGCCGACGTCGCGCTCGACCTCGACGACCGGATGCGCCGCCTGGGCGCCGACGGCCCCGCCTTCGACACCATCCTCGCCGCCGGTCCGCACTCCGCGGTGCCGCACCACCGCCCCACCGGCACCGAGCTGCGTCGCGGCGACCTCGTCAAGATCGACTTCGGGGCGGCGCTGGACGGCTACCACTCCGACACCACGCGCACGTTCTGCCTGGGCCCGGCCGTGGACTGGCAGCGTGAGCTGCACGCCCTGGTCGACGCCGCCGCCGCGGCCGGGCGGGCCGCACTCGTCCCCGGGGCGTCGGTGACCGCCGTCGACGCGGCCGCCCGGGACGTGATCACCGCCGCCGGGCACGGCGAACGGTTCCCGCACGGCCTCGGCCACGGGGTCGGGCTCGCGGTGCACGAGCCGCCGTGGCTCGGGACCACCGCCACCGGTCGGATCGGCGCCGGCAACGTCGTGACCGTCGAGCCGGGCGTCTACCTCGACGGACGGGGCGGGGTGCGGATCGAGGACACCCTGCACGTCGTCGCGGGCGGCCCGGCCGTGCCGCTGACCGGGCTGCCCCGCGAGCTCATCGAGATCTGAGCGCCTCCCGCCACGGCACGGTCGCCCCGATCCGCAGCACCGACCGCTCGTAGACCCGGGCGCCCGCCTTCGCCAGCAGGACCAGCGCCACCAGCATGACCAGGGCCGACCCGGCGACGTGCCAGGCGGTCGCGGACCCGTCGGCGATCATGAGCGGCATCAGCATCGCCGGGAACGGCGGGATCCACGACAGCACGCCGAGCACCGCGGAGTCCGGCGAGCCCAGGAACCAGAACGAGACGCCGTACATCGCGAACAGCAGCATCATCAGCGGCCCGGTGGTGGTGTTGACGTCCTCCTGGCGCGACACGAGGGACCCGGCCGCGGCGTAGAGCACCGCGAAGAACGCGTAGCCGAGGACGAACCAGCCCAGCGCGGCGCCGAACACCCCGAGCGCGGTGCCGGTGATCGTCAGCAGCCCGGTGGCGATCCCGGCGCCGATGCCGACGACGCCGTAGAGCAGCAGCTGGACCAGCCCGACCGCGCCGATGCCCAGCACCTTGCCCCACAGCAGGTGCAGCGGGCGGATCGTCGACAGCAGCAGCTCCACCACGCGGCTGGACTTCTCCTCGACCACGCCCATGGCGACGGTGAGGCCGAAGCCCACGATCTGCATGAACATCACGATCAGCACGGCGAACGACAGCGCGGTGCGCTGTCCGGCCTCGGGGTCGGCAGGATCCAGCGCGTCGACGGTGAGCCCGGCGGGCGGGGTCGCGGCGGCCAGCTCGGCCGGGGTGAGTCCCACCGTCTCCAGGGCGGCCGCGGTGGCCCGGTCGGCGAGCGCGGCGTCGAGCACCGCGCGGGTCGCCGACGGCACGTCCGAGTC
>NZ_WWFY01001172.1:0-206 GCF_009864975.1 Pseudonocardia sp. SID8383 | reverse complement strand
TCGCGGACGGCGGGGCGTGCGGGGCGCTCGCGGTACGCGGCAGCCGGGTCCTCGGCCGGGGCGCCGGTGCGGACGTCGGTACCGGCGGCCGCCCCGTCGCCCGTCCCGTAGCCCGTCCGGTCGTAGCGGCCGGGTTCGGCGTAGCCGGCGAGCGGTTCGTAGGCGTCGGGGTGGTCGGCCGTGCCTGCCGGCCGGCCGCGGTGGTC
>NZ_WWFY01001171.1:0-225 GCF_009864975.1 Pseudonocardia sp. SID8383 | reverse complement strand
GGCCGGAGTGGGCCGACGTGCCCCGCGACGCCCTGGTCGCCGCCGGCGTGCTGGACCGGTTCACGGTCGTCGCGTTCGACCCCGACGTGCTGCACGACGCCGAGCACTACCCCGGCGACGGCGACCCCCCGCCCGCCGTACGCGACCTCGACCTCGTCGCCGACGACCGCTGGCCCGCGGCGCTGGCCCTGCTCGCCGGCGACCGCGACACCCGGGCCGCGCTGC
>NZ_WWFY01001170.1:0-226 GCF_009864975.1 Pseudonocardia sp. SID8383 | reverse complement strand
GCGCGACGTGGCCGCCCAGCGCACCGGTGCCCCCGGTGATCAGCACCGTGCCGGACGGGGTCCAGGCGGGGGTGTCCGCGGTGTCGGGGCCGTCCGCGGGGCGGGTCGGCGCCGGGGTCATCCGGCGGCCGTGGGCACCGGTGGCGCGCAGCGCGACCTGGTCCTCCTCGCCCGCCAGCACCGCGGGCAGCCTGCGCAGGGTGGCGGCGTCGAGCTCGGCGGGCAG
>NZ_WWFY01001169.1:0-1140 GCF_009864975.1 Pseudonocardia sp. SID8383 | reverse complement strand
GAGGTGGCCGCGGACAACGTCGCGGCGCTGGCGCTCTACCGGTCGGCCGGGATGGTCACCGAGACCGTGCTGCGCACGGTGCCCGGCGACCCGTCCTCCACCCCGCTGCGGCTGCTGCTCGCGCGGGGCTGAGGGGGCTCACTCCCCGTCGCCGCCACCCGGGGGGAGCCCCTCGAAGATCTCCTTGCACCGCGGGCACACCGGCGATCCCGGCTTGGGCGACTTGGTCACCGGGAAGGTCTCGCCGCACAGCGCCACGACCATGTTCCCCAGGACCGCGCTCTCGGCGATCCGGTCCTTCTTGACGTAGTGGAACATGTCCGGCCGGTCGTCACCGGTCTTGTCGGTGGTCTCCGGCCGGGTGTCGACCTCGGGCAGCGTCGTCGTGGACATGGCGCCCATGATGCCCGAGAGCGACCTCAGGGCGGGGAGGCGGTGCCGCCTCCCGTGGTCCCGGTGGGCTGTTCGTCGTCGGTGGTGGGCCGGGGGCCGGCGGGATCGTCGCCACCCTGGTCGATCACCGGACGCGGACCGGCCTCGATCGCCCGGTGGTCCTGCCGGTGCCGGTTGGGCGTCTCCGCCTTGCGCGGCAGCCGGTCGTTCGCGATCAGCACGGCGATCCACGGCAACGGCACCGAGATCGCGAGCAGGGTCACCGCGACCCAGGGGATCTGGTAGAAGACGCCGGCGAGGATCATGCACGGGATCCGCATGCCCATCGTCCACTTGTAGCGCCGCTTGCGGATCTCCAGTTCCTCTTCGTAGGACATCTGCGCGTCCGTGATGAGAACGGGGTCCACGCGTCGCCGCTCAGCCACTGTCGAACCACCTCCCTTTCCATGGTGACACCCCTACGCGATCCCCGCGCGGGCGCCCGCCGGTCGCCTCGCGCACACCCGCGGGCCCGCCGTCGACGGTGGGGTCGAGCGTCTCCCAGCGGCGCAGCCGCGCGGCGAGCAGCCGCGACCACCAGACGACGTCGTCCGGGGTCGCCGCGATCGACAGCGCGGCCGCGGGCAGCCGCTCCCGCAGGGTCTGCGCGGTGGACTCCGGATGGCCCGGGTCCCCGGTCCAGGCCAGTACCTGCACCGGCACCGTGATCCGCTCCAGCTCCTCCGGTGCGGGGAGGTCGGTGGCGGC
>NZ_WWFY01001168.1:0-752 GCF_009864975.1 Pseudonocardia sp. SID8383 | reverse complement strand
TCGGCGCACACCTCGAGACGCACTACCCGCGGCTGGTCGCGCAGCTCTACGCGATCACGCTCAACCCGCACGACGCGCACGACGCCGTGCAGGACGCCTACTCGCGGGCCTGGCGACGCTGGGCCGCGCTGCGCGCCGAGCCCGCGGGCCCGGACCACGAGGACGCGGCCGTCGGCTGGGTCCGGCGGGTCGCGATCCGGACGTCGATGCGGGGGCGGATCCTGCGCCGCCGTCGCAGGCCGTCGCCGGAGGAGACCGACCCGCGCACCGGGGCGCTCCTGGAGGCGCTCGGGAGGCTCGCACCCGTCGACCGCCGGGCCGTGGTGCTGCACCACATGGCAGGCCTGTCGACCGGCGCGGTCGCCGAGCTCGAGCGGGTCACCGAGCACGAGGTGCGGCGCCGGCTCGTCCGCGGTCGCGAGGTCGTGACCGAGGGCATGGCCGAGGTGCTGGAGGAGATCATCGGACCGGCGGGTGGCGCGGTCGGGGGACCGCCGCCGGGTCACGGGGCGCCGCAGTACGACCTGCGTGGCGGGTACCCACCCGCCACCGAGGGGGGACGGGTATGAACGGGTTCGCCGACATCGACCGGGAGTTCCACCGGCTCGACGACGTCCTGGCCGCGGCGGTGCCGCTGCCCGCCGTCGACGACGTGATCTCCCGCGCCGCCGGTGCGCGCCGGGCCACCTCGGCCGCGGCCGCGGCGGTGCTCACCGTCGGGTCGCTGGGCGGGATCACCGCTGTCGCGACCG
>NZ_WWFY01001167.1:0-399 GCF_009864975.1 Pseudonocardia sp. SID8383 | reverse complement strand
CACGGGCGACGAGCAGCGGACGACCGGGACCGGCGGACGCCGCGGGAGCGGGCCGGGGAGTGCGCGCCGGGAGGGGGGCGGGATCGACGACGCGCCCCTCGCGCAGGTGCACGGCGCGGTCGCAGAGCTCGTGCGCGGCGGCGGTGTCGTGGCTGATGAACAGCAGAGCGGTCCCGGTGCCGGCCAGGCCGGATGCCAGCAGGTCGAGAACGCGCCGCCGGTTGACCGGGTCCAGGGCCGTGGTCGGCTCGTCCGCGACCAGCAGGTGCGGGCGGCAGGCCAGGGCGAGCGCCAGCTGCACGCGCTGGCGCTGCCCGCCGGACAGCTCGCCGGGGTGCCCGCCCAGGACGCGGCCGGGGTCCTCGATGCCGGTCGCCGCGAGGGCCTCCCGCAGGGCCC
>NZ_WWFY01001166.1:0-403 GCF_009864975.1 Pseudonocardia sp. SID8383 | reverse complement strand
GGCGCCTCCGCGCAGGCGGGCCACCGCGTCGTCGAGGCGCTCGGCGGGACCGGGCACCCCGAGCGCGGCGTGCAGGCGGCGCCACAGCTCCGGCTGCCACACCAGGTCGGCGGGCACCGCGTCCTCCCCGGCGCGCCAGCGGCGCAGCAGCTCGGGGCGGTGCGTGGCGTAGGAGCCGAACAGCCCGGCCAGCGTGCGGGCGAGTGCGTAGCGGCGGCCGTGCCCACCCCGCTCCAGGTGCGCGGCGAGAGCGGTGAACCGGTCGTCCCCGGGAGCGGCGACGGCCTCGTCGATCAGCTCCAGCAGCGGCCACACCGACCGGCCGGGCGACCACGGGTCGGTCGCCGGGTCGGTGCCGGTGACGTGCGCGACGACCCCGCCGAGCAGCGCGGCCGGCGCCGGG
>NZ_WWFY01001165.1:0-1017 GCF_009864975.1 Pseudonocardia sp. SID8383 | reverse complement strand
GCGGCGCTCGCCCGGACGTCCCCGGTCGTCGCGCGCACGGTCGCCGCCGCTGCGGTTGCCCCGGTCGTCGCGACGCGTGCGGTCGTCGCCGTCGCGGCGCCGTCCCCGCTGGTCATCGCCGCGCGACCATCCCGACCCGCTGCGCGAACCGCGCTCCTCGCCTGCCCGGCCGTTGCCGGGACGTTCCCCGTCCGTCACGTGGTCAGGGTACAAACGAACACCGTCACTTCCGCGGTCGGCGACCGCACTGGGCGAACCGGTCCGCACAGAGAGGCGGACACGGCTGCAGACATACGAAAAAGGGGAGTCCACAGCGGCTACTACACCGTTGCGGACTCCCCTTTCAGAGGTTGAATGTCGGCGGCGACCTACTCTCCCACACCCTGGCGAGTACAGTACCATCGGCGCTGGAAGGCTTAGCTACCGGGTTCGGAATGGGACCGGGCGTTTCCCTACCGCAATGACCACCGACAACACTATCCAACTATCACCCCACCCCCCAGAAAACCCCAAGAGGCGGGGGTCGAGCACACAAACCGACCCCACGATCCCCGGATCACCGGGAACATGGACGGTTGTGGACTCAGGGTCACACAGTGGATGCGAACAACTCGTTGTGGCAAGCCCTCGGCCTATTAGTACCGGTCAACTCCACCCCTCACAGGGCTTCCATCTCCGGCCTATCAACCCAGTCATCTACTGGGAGCCTTACCCACTCGAAGGTGGTGGGAGACCTCATCTTGGAACAGGCTTCCCGCTTAGATGCCTTCAGCGGTTATCCCTCCCGAACATAGCCAACCAGCCGTGCCCCTGGCGGGACAACTGGCACACCAGAGGTTCGTCCGTCCCGGTCCTCTCGTACTAGGGACAGCCTTCCTCAAGTCTCCAACGCGCGCGGCGGATAGGGACCGAACTGTCTCACGACGTTCTAAACCCAGCTCGCGTACCGCTTTAATGGGCGAACAGCCCAACCCTTGGGACCTACTCCAGCCCCAGGATGCGACGAGCCGACATCGA
>NZ_WWFY01001164.1:0-447 GCF_009864975.1 Pseudonocardia sp. SID8383 | reverse complement strand
GGTGGCCTCGGCGACCGCCGCGTCCCGCGCGGCGTTCGCCTCCTCGCTGGTCAGCGTGCGGTCCGCGGCGCGCAGGCGCAGCGAGAACGCCAGCGAGCGGCGGCCCTGTCCGACCTGGTCGCCGGTGTAGACGTCGAACAGCCGCACCGACTCCAGCAGCTCGCCCGCGCCCGCGGTGAGCGCATCGGAGAGGTCCGCGGCCGGGACCGTCTCGTCGGCGACCAGCGCGACGTCCACGGCGACCGGCGGGAACGCCGACACCCGCGGCACGGGCAGGTTCTCCCGCAGCGGGACCGCGTCGAGGTCGATCTCGGCCGCGGCGGTGCGGGCCGGCAGCCCCAGCGCCTCGACGACCTTGGGGTGCAGCTCCCCGGCGTACCCGACGACGGTGTCGGTGCCCGCGACGACGAGCTCCGCGCACCGGCCCGGGTGCCACGGCGCCCGCTC
>NZ_WWFY01001163.1:0-626 GCF_009864975.1 Pseudonocardia sp. SID8383 | reverse complement strand
TCGGCGAGCACGCCGCCCGGCTGCGCCGCTCCTACCTCGCGGTCACCGGCCGCCCCCTCGACGCGCGGGTCGAGACCGACGTCGCCGCGGCCGTCGCGGGGGTGGCCGGGCACCACCGGGTCCGGGTCGAGGCGACGCCGGACGACCCGTCGCGGGTCACCGTGCGCGCGGTCCCCTGGCCCGGACCGGTCCCGCTCGACGCGCAGGGCGGGGTGGTCGCCGTCGTCCGGCGCGGCACCGACGGCGAGTCCCACAAGTTCGTCGACCGCCGCTGGCTCGACGCCCACGAGGCCGAGGGCGGGGACGGTTCGCCGCTGCTGTGCGACCCGGCGGGCCTGGTGCTGGAGACGACGCGTTCCGCCGTCGCCGCCGTGCACCGGGGGCGGCTGTGGGTCCCCCCGCTCGACGGCCGCATCCTGCCCGGCACCGGCCGCCGCGCGCTGCTCGACCTGCTGGGCCCCGGCGCCGTGCGGATCGCCCCGCTGACCCTGGCCGCGCTCACCGGGGCCGACGGGTTCCTGCTGGTCAACGCGCTGCGCGGGGTGCAGTGGGTGCGCCGGATCGAGGACGACGGCCACACCGTCGCCACGTGGGCGGCCCCGGACCCGCTGACCCAGCGCCTGGCC
>NZ_WWFY01000117.1:0-5336 GCF_009864975.1 Pseudonocardia sp. SID8383 | reverse complement strand
CAGGACGGCGGCGAGCCGGTCACCGGTCCGGGCGTCGAGGACCTCCGGCAGGTCGGCGGTGCCGCCCCGGCGGTGCGGCTGCTCGACGGCGGCGGTCCAGCCGAGCGCGGCGACCTGGCTCTGCAGGGGCCGGGTCACGGTGTCGCCGGGCGCGGCGGTGGCCGCACCACGGGTGAGGTGCCAGAGCGCGACGTCGATCCCGGCGTCGCCGAGTGCCTGGACCAGGGCCACCGACAGGGCGAGGCCGCGGGTGAGCCCCGGGTGACGGGGGTCGTCGTCCTCGGCGGCGGCGAGCAGCGAGACCACACCGGCGATGTCCCCGTCCGCGGTGGCGTCCGCGATCCGGGCGCGCAGCACCTCCCGGTCGGTGTCGTCCCGGTCGGTGCTCTCGTCGAGCACGAGGGGCAGGGCCACGGCGCCGTGGCGCTCCAGGACGCCGACGACGTCGGCGGGGTCGGTGCCGGCGGCGGTGACCACGAGCCAGGTGCCGGTGGGTCCGGTGCGGGGCGGCTGCGGGGTCGCGGCCCACTCGACGCGGTAGCGCCAGGTGTCGAGGTCCGCGCGGTCGGCGCGGGAGCGGCGCCAGGCGGACAGGCCGGGCAGGATCGCGGTGACCGCGTCCTCGTCGGTGCCGAGCGCGGCGGTCAGGGCGGGCAGGTCGGCCTGCTCGACGGCGTCCCAGAACTCGGTGTCCAGGGCACCGGTGTCCGGGGCGGCGGCGGTCGCGGTGCGGGTGCTCCAGTACCGCTCGTGCTGGAACGGGTAGGTGGGCAGGTCGACCCGGGCCGCGGCGGCGTCGTCGAACAGGACCGACCAGTCGACGTCGAGTCCCCGGACGTGCAGCTGGGCCGCGGACAGCAGGAACCGGTCGTAGCCGCCCTGGTCGCGGCGCAGCGTGCCGCCCGCGACACCGGTGATGCCGGCGTCGTCGAGCGCGTCCTGGACGGCCGGGGACAGCACCGGGTGCGCGGCGGACTCGACGAACACCCGGTGTCCGGTCGCGGTGAGCGCGGCCACCGCGTCGGCGAACCGGACGCGGTTGCGGAGGTTCTCGTACCAGTACGCGGCGTCCATCGTCGAGGTGTCCAGCAGCCCGCCGGTCAGCGTGGAGTACAGCGGCACCGCCGAGGGCTGCGGGGACAGGCCCGCGAGGGTCTCCAGGATCTCCGCGCGCAGCTCCTCGACCTGGTGGGAGTGCGAGGCGTAGTCGACCGCGACGCGGCGGACCCGGATCCCCTCGCCGTCGAGCACCGCGCCGAGCTCGTCGAGCGCCTGCGGCTCCCCGGAGACGACGACCGAGCGGGGCCCGTTGACCGCGGCCACCGAGACCCGGCCCGCGTACTCCTCGAGCCGTCCGGAGACCTCGTCGACCGGCAGCGCGACCGACATCATGCCGCCCCGCCCGGCCAGCGACCGTCCGATCGCGCGGCTGCGCAGCGCGACGACCCCGGCGCCGTCGGGCAGCGACAGCGCCCCGGAGACGACGGCGGCCGCGATCTCCCCCTGCGAATGGCCGACGACCGCGTCCGGCTCCACCCCGTGGGCACGCCACAGCGCGGCGAGGGCGACCATCACCGCGAACGACGCCGGCTGGACCACGTCCACCCGGTCGGCGTCTGGTGCCCCCTCGGCGCGGCGCAGCACGTCGTGCAGCGACCAGCCGGTGATCGGGTCGAGGGCCGCAGCGCACTCGGCCATACGCGCGGCGAACACCGGGGACTCCTCGAGCAGCCGTGCGCCCATCCCGATCCACTGCGCCCCCTGGCCGGGGAAGACGAACACGGTGCGGCCCTCGACGTCGGCGACGCCGTGGGCGACGTGCGGGGCGGGTGTCCCCGCAGCCAACGCGCCGACCCCGTCGAGCAGCTCGTCGCGGGCGGTACCGACGACGACGGCCCGGTGCTCGTGCCGGGCGCGGGTGGTCAGCAGCGCGTGGCCGACGTCGTGCGGGTCGGCGGTGCCGTCCTCGCGGAGCCGGGCGTGCAGCGTGGCGGCCCGGTCGCGGCGGGCCTGCACGGTGTGCCCGGACAGGACCCAGGCGAGGACACCGGTGGGCCCCCCGCCCGGCGCGGGCTCCTCCTGGGCGGCGGGGGCCTGCTCCAGCACGGCGTGGGCGTTGGTGCCGCTGATCCCGAACGACGAGACCGCGGCCCGGCGCGGGCGGCCGGTCTCCGGCCACGCGGTGCGCTCGGTGAGCAGCCGTACCGTGCCGGCCGACCAGTCGACGTGCGACGACGGCGTGCCGGCGTGCAGCGTCGGCGGGAGCACCCTGTGCCGCAGGGCCTGCACCATCTTGATCACCCCCGCGACACCGGCGGCGGCCTGGGTGTGGCCGATGTTGGACTTCAGCGACCCCAGGTACAGCGGGCGGTCGGTGTCCCGGCCCCGGCCGTAGGTGGCCAGCAGGGCCTGGGCCTCGATCGGGTCGCCGAGCCGGGTGCCGGTGCCGTGCGCCTCGACGGCGTCGACGTCGGCGGCGGTGAGCGCGGCCCGCTCCAGGGCCTGGGTGATGACGCGTTCCTGGGACGGCCCGTGCGGGGCGGTCAGGCCGTTCGAGGCGCCGTCCTGGTTCACCGCGGAACCGCGCAGGACCGCGAGGACCCGGTGCCCGTTCGCACGGGCGTCGGAGAGCCGCTCGGCGACCAGGACGCCGACGCCCTCCGCCCAGCCGGTGCCGTCGGCGTCGTCGGAGAACGCCTTGCAGCGCCCGTCCACCGACAGCCCACCCTGGGCGCTGAACTCCACGAACACCGACGGGTCGGCGAGGATCGTCACCCCGCCGACGACCGCGAGCGAGGACTCCCCGCTGCGCAGCGAGTGCGCCGCCAGGTGCAGCGCGACCAGCGACGACGAGCACGCCGTGTCCACCGTGACGGCGGGGCCCTCGAGCCCGAGGGTGTAGGACAGCCGCCCGGACAGGACGCTCGCGGCGGTGCCGGTCAGGGCGTGTCCGCCCAGCTCGGTGCCGGCGTCGGCGGACGGGCTGCCCCAGTGGTAGGAGCCGACGAAGACGCCCGCCCGGCTGCCGCGCAGCGAGGTGGGGTCGATCCCGGCGCGTTCGAGGGCCTCCCAGGAGACCTCGAGCAGCAGGCGCTGCTGCGGGTCCATCGCGGCCGCCTCGCGCGGGGAGATCCCGAAGAACGCCGCGTCGAACCCGGCGGCGTCGTCGAGGAACCCGCCGCGGGCGGTGGCGCTGCCGCCGTCGCCGGTGCTCCGGAGCGCGTCGAGGTCCCAGCCGCGGTCGGCCGGGAACTCCGCGATCCCGTCGCCGCCTGCGGACACCAGATCCCACAACGACTCCGGGGAATCGACACCGCCGGGCAGCCGGCAGCCCATTCCGACGATCGCGACCGGTTCGTTCCCGACCGATTCCAATTCGTCGATACGGCGGCGGGCGCGGCGCAGATCCGTCGTGACCCGGCGGAGCGAGTCGACGATTCTGTTCTGCTGGTCCTGCGATTCCTGCATCAGCTCGTCCTCGTCATCCGGTCGCGCGCGGAGGCAGCGAATTCGTCATGCGGTGTCGAACTCTTCGTCGATGATGTCGAGCAGCCGGTCGACCGACACCGAGTCGAGGTCCTCGTCGGGCGGGCCTCCCGGCTGCGCGGCGGGACGGCGCAGCCCGGCGGCCAGCACCTCCAGCCGATCGGCGACGGCCCGGCGGTCCGGACCGTCGCCGGACAACCCGTCCAGCGCCGCCTCCAGCCCGGCCAGTTCGGGCCCGCAGGGCTCCTGCGGGCCCGGTCCGAGCAGTGCGCTCACCTCGCGGGCGGCGAGCTCGGGGGTCGGGAAGCCGAACACCAGCGTCGCGGGCAGCCGCAGCCCGGTGTCGCGGGCGAGGCGGTCGCAGAGCTCGACCCCGGCGAGCGAGTCGAGGCCCAGCTCCTTGAACACGCTGCGGACGCCGATCTCGGCCGGGTCGGGGTGCCCGAGCACGGCGGCGGTGTGCGTGCGGACCAGGTCGAGCAGCGCCCGCTCGCGCACCGCGGGGGGCATCACGGCGTAGCGTGCGCCGGGATCGGTGCCCGCGCGGTCCTCGCCGGGATCCCCGGCCGCGGTCCCGGTAGGTACCGGATCCGGCCGGGCGGTCGCGGAAGCCGGGTTCGTGACGACCCGGGCATCGGGCCCGGGCTCCGTCGCGGTCCGGGCCCCGGAGGCCGGGAACAGGCCCGGCGACCCACCGGGGTTCCCGGGTGTCGGCGGCGCGGGCCAGTACCGCACGCCGCGGAACGCGTAGGTGGGCAGCGGTACCCGGCGAGCGCCGGTCCCGGCGTGGAAGGCGTGCCAGTCCATCGGCACGCCGAGCGCGTGCAGCCGACCCAGCGCGACGGCGAACGACGTCTCCTCCGGCCGGTCGCGGCGCAGCACCGGGACGACGTGCGCCGCGGTGTCCGGTCCGAGGGTCTCCCGGGCCATCGCCGAGAGCACCCCGCCCGGGCCGAGCTCGACGAACACGTCGACCCCGTCGGCGGCCAGGGAGCGGACGCCGTCGGCGAACCGGACGGTCCCGCGCACGTGCCGCACCCAGTAGCCGGGGTCGGTCGCCGCGGTCGGGCCGAGCTCGCCCGTCAGGTTCGAGACCAGCGGGATCCGCGGTTCGCAGAAGGTCAGCCCCGCGACGACGCCGCGGAACTCCTCGAGCATCGGCTCCATCCGCGGTGAGTGGAACGCGTGCGACACCGCGAGCCTGCTGGTACGACGGCCCCGGTCCGCCAGCTCGGCGGCGAGCGCGGTGACGGCGTCGTCGTCGCCGGCGACGACCACCGAGGCGGGCCCGTTCACCGCGGCCAGTGCGACCCGGTCACCGAGCAGCGGCGCGACCTCGTCCTCGGACGCCTCGACCGCGACCATCGCCCCGCCGGCCGGTAGCGCCTGCATGAGTGTGGCGCGGGCGGCGACCAGGCGGGCGGCGTCGTCGAGCGACAGCACCCCGGCCACGTGCGCGGCGGTGATCTCACCGATGGAGTGGCCGCCGACCGCGGCCGGACGCAGCCCCAGCGCCGTGACCAGGCGGAACAGCGCCACCTCGACGGCGAACAGCGCGGGCTGGGTCCAGCCGGTCTCGTCGAGCAGGGCGGCGGCGTCGTCCCCGGTGCCCCAGGCGACGTCGCGGACGGGCCGGTCGAGGTGGGCGTCGAGGGCCGCGGTGACGTCGTCGAAGGCGCGGGCGAATACCGGGAAGCGGGCGGCGAGCGCGCGGCCGGTCCCCAGCCGCTGACTGCCCTGTCCGGAGAACAGCACCGCGGCGCGGCGGGGCGCCGCCTGTTCGCGGGCCACCTCGACGGGGCCGTGCTCGCCGAGCAGCAGGACCGCGCGGTGGCGCAGCGCGGCCCGGC
>NZ_WWFY01001162.1:0-1018 GCF_009864975.1 Pseudonocardia sp. SID8383 | reverse complement strand
ACCTCGTCGCCGTCGCCCGGATGCGCAGCGGCGGCGCCGGCACCGGCGGGGACCTGTTCACCCCGGTCGTCGAGGGCACCGGCACCACCACCGGTGTCGACCGGATGGAGCGGCTGCGGTCGCTGCACATCGCGGCCCGCGGTCTCGCCGACGACCGCGGTGTCGTCCCGGCACCGCGGGCGCTGCGCTCCGCGTCGGCGCTGCCCGGCACGCGGACCGGCGCCGAGAACTGCGGGCGGACCGGCCGTCGTCGCGACGACGCACACGCCAGCGCCGCGACACCGATCGTCGCCGCCTCCGGTGCCGCCGCGGCCCGTCGCCGCCGGAAGAAGCCGGCTCACGGGGCCTGAGACTCCGCTGGGGAGCGGGTGACACGGCCGTGCCCCCGGACCAGCACCATGGTCCGGGGGCACGGTCGCGTCCGCCGACCCGCGCGGGATCCGGTCCCGCGGGACGGGGAGACCGGCGGTGCCCGCCCTGCGGTGGTCCACGCACCGGGGAGTGGTCCGGTGCCGCCGCATCCCGGTGCCCGGGACGTGACGCAGGTGCCCGGACACCGCGGCCCGCCGCGTCGGTGACAATGGACGGGCCCGCCCGTCGCGACCAGGACGGGTCCCGCCCACCGACGCGATGGACCGATGATCCCCACGACCCCGCCCCTCGCCGACCTGCCCGAGCCCGCCGGTGCCACACCGCCGGAGCGGGCCGCACTGCACTGGTACCTGCGCCTGGCCCGCCACCACCTGGGCCGCGGCCCCTACCTCGACGTCGCCGGTGCCGGCGGGGTCCTGCTCGCCGGGCTGGCCCGGCTCGGCCCGGTCTCGGGGCTGGCCGGCTCGGAGGACGAGGCCGGGGCGATGCGTGCGGGCGCGCCGGGATGCCCCGTGCACCTGACCCCGGATGCCCTGCCGGGGCCGGTCGCGTCGCTGACCGCGGTGGAGGTGCTCGACCGGCTCCCCGACGCGGCGCTGGCCGGTGACCTCGGTCCGGGCGGCTGGTTCCGGGCGCTCGAGCCGGG
>NZ_WWFY01001161.1:0-17266 GCF_009864975.1 Pseudonocardia sp. SID8383 | reverse complement strand
CGACAGCGGTACGGCGCCGGACGCCCGCGCCGAGCCCGACGCCCGCATCGCGCGGGCGATCGAGGCCCTGCACCGGCCCGGCGGCCCGGACCTGCCGACCGGTGACCTCGCGGCGGCGGCCGGGCTGTCGCCTGGCCACTTCGCGCGCCTGTTCACCCGGCAGACGGGGGCAGGCCTGCGGGCCTACCGCAGGTGGGCGCGGATGCAGATCGTCGCGGGCGTCGTGCGCGACGGCGGGGACCTCACCCGGGCCGCGGCCGACGCCGGTTTCGCGACGCCGTCGCACCTCGGGCTGGCGTTCCGCCGGATGTTCGGCCTGCCGCCCGGACGGCTCTTCCGGTCGGGGCTCGACATCCGGGTCGTGCCCGGTCAGGTCGCGGCGACGACGACCAGCGCACCGGCCGCGACCGCCTCGACCAGGCCGTAGAACCAGATCGGGTAGAACGCGGTGGGCCGGTCGACCATCCGGGACAGCACGCGCCCGACGGCCATCCCGCCGAGCGCGAAGGCGACGGTCAGCACCACGCCGATGCGGAGCCCGGGGACGGCCAGGGCCAGTCCGAGCACGGCCGCGATCGCCAGGCCGAACCCGCCGTAGACGGCGCGCACCTCCGACCTGCTCTCCGGGCCGTCGGCCACCAGCCCGAACGGCCGGACCAGCGCGGCCGGCGCGGCCAGCGCGTACCCGCCCATGAGCAGGAAGAAGATGCCGACCACGACGATGACCACGATCATCGCTCCTCCGTCTCGGTGCGACCCCGCGGCGACCGGAGGCTCGTCAGGACGTGGGCGAGCCTGCCGGGAACGGAAGCGGTCCGCCGTCACGGATCTGCGCGATCCCGGGGCGGTGCCGGGTCAGCCGGTCAGCGCGCGGCGCATGACCACCCGCGGGAACCCGCCGGACACCCCGGTGGTCGCCGCGGCGAACGTGAACCCGCCCGCCTCGAACAACGCGCGGGTGCCGACGTAGGCCATCGTCAGGTCGACCCGGGCGCCCCGGTTGTCCACCGGGTAGCCCTCGACGGCCGGCGCCCCCTGCTCCCGGGCGTACGCGACGGCTCCGGCGAGCAGGGCACGCGCGACGCCACGGCCCCGGTGCCCGGCGCGGACCCGGAAGCACCACACCGACCAGACCGGGAGGTCGTCGACGTGCGGGATGGTGCGGGAGCGGGCGAACGGCAGCTCGGAGCGTGGCGCGACGGCGGCCCAGCCGACCGGCTCGCCGTCGTCGTGGGCGACGACGCCGGGTGCGACCGCGCGGGTCGTCAGCTCCCGCACGTACTCGCCCCGGGCCCGGCCGGTCAGGGCGCGGTGCGTCGCCGCGGGCAGGCGGTGCGAGAGACACCAGCAGACCGACGCGTCGGGGTCGCGCTTCGGGCCCAGCAGGGTCGCGAGGTCGTCGAACGAGGTGGCCGGACCGACGACGAGGGGCACCGGCGCAGGCTAGTCGGGGAACGCCTCGGCGAGCATCCGGTGTCCGTGGGCCTCGAACGGCTCGTCGCCGACCTTCAGGGCCCAGGTCGCGGTGCCGACGGCCTCGGCTATCCACTCCCGGCGCCACGGGCCGGGCTCGCGCGGGTCGCCGCCGTAGCCGTCGTGGTGGGCGGTCTCCAGCGCCGGGTCCCACCGGAACTGGCGGGCGGCGAGACGCACCAGGTCGGTGGGCGCCGGGCGCAGCGCCGCACGGCCCAGGTCGATCACGGCGACGACCCCGTCGTGCACCAGCCAGTTGCGGGGGTGCCAGTCGCCGTGGGTGGGGACGAGCCGGGCCGCCGGTGTCGACCAGCCGGCCACCTCCGCCCGGAGCCGCGCGAGCAGCCCGGGGGCGATGCGGTGCGGACGCCCGAGCCTGGCCAGCACGGTGTCGCGCAGCCGGGCGCCGTACCCCTCGTCGACGACGGCGGGCCGGTCGTGCAGCAGCGCCAGCAGCTCCCCGGCGCCGCGGTAGGTCGACGGCTCGTGCTCGGCGGGCGTGTCCTGCACCAGGGCCCCGGGCAGGTAGCGGGTGACCAGCAGCTTCGCGTCGGCGTCGGCGTGGCGCAGCTCCGGCGCGCGGCCGCGGGCGACGAGCGGGGCCAGCCACTCGCGGTGGGCGCGCAGCTCACGGGCGATGTGGGTGTCGGCGTCGTCGCCGGCCTTCACGATGAGGTCGGCACCGGCGTGGCGGATCTGCAGCACGGTGGTCCCGACCAGACCCCAGCCGTGGTCGGCGACGACCTCGTGTCCGGGTAACCGGTCCGCCAGCAGCGCGGTCTGGCGGGCGGACAGCGGCACTCCGCCACGCTAGCGGCCCGGAGACGCCGATGGCGGCATCCCGCGTGGGGATGCCGCCATCGGACGGAGGAACAGTGCCCGGCCGCACGGCCGGGCGGGGGTGTCAGCGGGGGGACACCGAGGAGGCCTGCGGGCCCTTGGCGCCCTGGGTGACCTCGTAGGACACGGCCTGGTTCTCCTGGAGCTCCTTGAAGCCCGAGCCCTCGATGGCCGAGTAGTGGACGAACACGTCGGCGCCGCCGTCCTCGGGGGCGATGAAGCCGAAGCCCTTCTCGGCGTTGAACCACTTCACGGTTCCGTTGGTCATGGTGACTCCTTGTCATGCAGCTTTCGGACGGAACAACCACGTCGTGCGGCTGCCCGGGTCAGAGGAATTCCCAGACGGCAGCCAGCTTCAGCTACACCAAAGACAGCGGATCCGCCCGCATCATCATTCTGCGAGCGCGCTTGAGACACGAAACTCAGAACTACGGTGACCGAGGAGGACGCTACCGCAGGGCCCGGTGTCGGCCAAACAGCCGTCCGCCCTGAGACGCTCCCGCGGCCGTTCCGGAGGGTCGCGACCTGCTGATCGTCATGCTCGGCGTGACTCTGATCACTGGATGGGCGTCGCCCCGGCACGGTCGGTGCCGGGGCGACGACCCGTCGGGGTGTGGTCAGGCGTCGGCGGCGGCCCGCTGGCGCACCGCGATGGGTGCCCCGGCGAGGTCCTCCTCGTTGCACATCAGCTTGAGCTCGTAGTACGCCGCCTCGGACGCCTCGTTGTAGTCGAGGTGGATGGCGATCACGTCGACCGGCTCGCCCAGCCAGGACTGGGTCTCCCGCAGCCACTGCGCGGCGCGCTCCAGTGCGGTCGGGAGGTCGTTGTCGCGGAACTGGACCGGGCGGAACGGTACGTCCTGGATCCCGTCGAGCTGGTGCGCCGGGCGGGGGAGGCCACCGGCCAGTCCCGCGTCGTCGAGATCGAGCGCTACCGGGTTCTCACTCATCCCGTCAGGATCGCGCATCACACCCCGTCGTCGCACCCCACCGTGCCCGGTGTGTCGTCAACGACCCCGTGGCCGGCTGTGGCGCTCGGCGAGCCGTCCCAGGTTCAGCAGCTGCCGCCGGGCCATCACGAGGTCGCCGACCGACACCAGCGGTGCGAGCGCGCGGGTGCCGCCCATGACGACCTTGAGCAGCAGACGGGTCGTGTCCGCCCCCTGCGGCGCGAGGACGTAGGACATGACGGCGCCCAGGACGCTGCCGGTGAGCTGCACGCCGGGGTCGACCGAGAGGATCCGGCCGAGCCGCCGTCCGCCGGTCGCGGTGAAGGTGTCCCCGACCTGCGGTTCCGGGAGTCCTACGAGCTCCTGCGGGGATCGGCGTCCGAAGTTGTCGACCCAGTCGTAGGAGTACGGGGCGAGCCGGATCTGGGCGACCCACGGCCAGACGACGGCGGCCGGCGCGGCGACGGAGACGCCCCGCCACGCCTGCAGCGTGGGGGCCGGGACGAGCTCGTCGCACGGGTAGGGGCGGGTGGTCTCGGCGTCGGTCACGCCCCAGCGGTCACCGATCACGGGTCCATCGTGCACCCGACGCCGCCCGCCGTCCGCGCCACGAACCGCGCGGTCGTCGTCACGACCCGGGGTCGGTGGCCCGGACCGCGTACCGCGCCGTCGTGGAGCGCGGCCGTCGCCGAGGCCGAGCACCGGTTCGGCCGGCTGACCGTTCTGGTCAACAACGCCGGCGTCCAGAACCCGCCCGCACCGATCGAGACGACCGAGGCGTCCACGTGGCGGCGTGTGCTCGACATCGATCTGACCGGTGCGTTCTTCGGCATCAAGGCGGTGACGCCGGCCCTGCGCCGTGCGGGCGGCGGGTCCATCACCAACATCGGTTCCGTCATGGGGACCGGGGTACCGCCCACTACGCGCCGTACGTCGCCGCCAAGTGGGCGCTGCGCGGCCTGACCAGGACCGCGGCGCTCGAGCTGGGCCGCGACGGGATCCGGGTCAACGTCGTCCACCCGGGGGTCATCGCGACGCCGTTCATCACCGAGCCCGTCGCCGGAGCCGCCGCCCCCATCGCCGACTTCTACTCGCCCGACCCCTTCGCGGTGCCGCGGCTGGGAGAGCCGGCCGACATCTCGGCGCTGGTGCTGTTCCTCGCCTCCCCGGCGGCGTCCTTCGTGACGGGCTCGGAGTACGTGAGCGACGGCGGCCTGCTGCTCGGCCCGGCCCTCCGGTGAGGCCGTGGAACACGACGAAGGCCCAGGTCCGCCGGACCTGGGCCTTCGTGTTGTCGGGGTGACAGGATTTGAACCTGCGACCTCTTCGTCCCGAACGAAGCGCGCTACCAAGCTGCGCCACACCCCGATGGACACCCGGGTCTCCCCGTGAGCCGTGGAGAACTCTACCCGATGCCCTCCGAGGCCTGCGCGGGGGTTCCCGTCCGCGCATCGGGGCCGGTCGTGCGGGGGACGAGGGTCAGCAGCGAGGCCTCCGGCGGGCAGGCGAAGCGCACCGGCGCGTACGGCGAGGTGCCCAGCCCGGCCGACACGTGCAGCCGCATCCGGCTGCCCCAGCGGCTCGCCCCGCGGGCCCGGGACCGGTCGATCCCGCAGTTGGTGACGAGTGCGCCGTAGCCGGGCACCCGCAGCTGGCCGCCGTGGGTGTGCCCGGCGAGGACGAGGTCGTATCCGTCGGCGGCGAAGCCGTCGAGGACCCGCGGCTCGGGGGAGTGGGTCAGCCCGATGCGCAGGTCGGCGTCGGCGTCGTGGCCGGCGATGCGCGGGTAGCGGTCCAGGTTCAGGTGCGGGTCGTCGACGCCCGCGATCCGGACCGTCCGGCCGTCGACCTCGAGCACGTGCCGGGTGTGGGTGGCGTCGACCCAGCCGTGCTCGCGGAACGCGGCGCGCAGGTCGGTCCAGGGCAGGTCCGCCCCGTGCACCCGCTTCGTGTCCCCGCGGCGCAGGTAGCGGGCCGGGTTCTTCGGGGTGGGGCCGTAGTAGTCGTTGCTGCCGAACACGAACGCGCCCGGCCGCTCCAGCAGCCTCCCCAGCGCGGTCAGCACGCCCGGGACCGCGTCGGGGTGCGCCAGGTTGTCCCCGGTGTCGATCACCAGGTGCGGGTCGAGCTCGTCCAGCGCCGCGATCCACCGGATCTTGCTGCGCTGGCCCGGCGTGAGGTGGAAGTCCGACAGGTGCAGGATCCGCAGCGGCCGCGCACCCTCGTCGAGGACGGGCAGCTCGACCCGGCGCAGCGTCCAGTGCCGCCGCTCGATCCCCGCCGCGTACCCGATGCCCGACGCTCCGAGCAGGGCGGCGCCGGCGGCGGTACGGGCGAGGGTCCCGGCGATACTCACGCGATCCAGCCTACGTCGCGGGACTATCGTGGCGACCCGTGAGCACCCTCAAGGAGCAGCTGCGGGCCGACCTGACCACCGCGATGAAGGCCAGGGACGAGCTGGTGCGGACGACCCTGCGATCCGTCCTGACCTCCGTCGGCAACGCCGAGGTGGCCGGTGACACCGCCCGGGAGCTCTCCGACGACGAGGTCCGCGCGGTCATCACCAAGGAGACCAAGCGGCGCGCCGAGTCCGCCCAGGCCTTCGCCGACGGCGGCCGCCCCGAGTCCGCCGAGCGTGAGCGCGCCGAGGGCGAGGTCCTCGCCCGGTACCTGCCGACCCAGCTCGACGACGACGAGGTGGCCGCCCTGGCGACCGCCGCCGTCGCCGAGGTGGAGTCCGAGACCGGGGAGAAGCCCGGCATGAAGCAGATGGGCCAGGTCATGAAGAAGGCGAACGCCGCCGCGGCGGGCCGCGCCGAGGGCGGCCGCGTCGCCGCCGCCGTGAAGAAGGCCCTTGCCGCCGGCTGACCGGCCCCGCCGACGCGACGGGCCCCGCACCGGATCATCCGGAGCGGGGCCCGTCGTCGTCACCGGTCTCAGGTCGTCGGGGTCGTGCGCGTCCGGGTTCCGGTCGACTTCGTCGGCGTGGTCTTGGCCGCGGTGCTGCGGGTCGTCGTCTTCTTCGCCGCGGCGGTGCGGGTCCCGGTCTTGGCCGCGGTGCTCTTGGCCGCCGTGCTCTTCGACGCCGCCGGCTTGCGGGTCGTCGTCTTCTTCTTCGCCGGGGCCTTCGCCCGCCGCTCGGCGAGCAGCTCGGAGGCCCGGTCGTCGGTGATCTCCTCGACCGAGTCGCCCTTGCGCAGGCTGGCGTTGGTCTCGCCGTCGGTGACGTAGGGGCCGAACCGGCCGTCCTTGATCACCATCTTCTTACCGGTCGAGGCGTCCTCGCCCAACTCGCGCAGCGGCGGCGCCGCGGCGGCGCGGCCCCGCTGCTTGGGCTGCTTGTAGATCTCCAGGGCCTCCTCCAGGGTGACCGTGAAGAGCTGCTCCTCGCCGGAGAGCGACCTCGAGTCCGTGCCCTTCTTCAGGTACGGGCCGTAGCGGCCGTTCTGCGCGGTGATCTCGTCACCGGAGTCCGGGTCCGTGCCGACGATCCGCGGCAGCGACAGCAGCCGCAGCGCATCCTCGAGGGTGATGGTGTCGACCGTCATCGACTTGAACAGCGAGCCGGTGCGCGGCTTCGGCTTGGCCGGCTTCTTCTTGGCGCCCTCGGGCACCTCCGGCTCGGGCAGGAGCTCGGTGACGTAGGGACCGAAGCGGCCCTCCTTCGCCACGATCTCGTGTCCGGTGACCGGATCGGTGCCCAGCTTGCGGCCTTCCTGCGGCACCGAGAACAGCTTCTCGGCGATCTCCTCGGACAGCTCGTCCGGGGCCAGGTCGTCGGGCAGGTTCGCGCGCTGGGACTCGCCGTCGACGATCCGCTCCAGGTACGGGCCGTAACGCCCCACCCGGACGACGACGTCGTTGCCCGCCGCGTCGGCGAACATCGGGATCGAGTTCACCGTGCGGGCGTCGATCTCCTCCAGGTTCGATCCGACGAGCTTCTTCAGCCCCCCGGCCCGGGCGATCTCCGAGCCGCTGCTCGCGCCGTCGGTGCCGAAGTAGAACCCGGACAGCCAGTGCACACGGGAGTCGTCACCGGAGGCGATGGAGTCGAGATCGTCCTCCATCGCGGCCGTGAAGTCGTAGTCGACGAGCTGGCCGAAGTGCTCCTCCATCAGCCCGACGACGGCGAACGCCACCCACGACGGGACGAGCGCGGAGCCCTTCTTCCAGACGTAGCCTCGGTCGAGGATCGTCTTGATCGTCGACGCGTACGTCGACGGCCGGCCGATCCCCATCTCCTCCATCGCCTTGACCAGCGCGGGCTCGGTGAACCGCGACGGCGGGCTGGTGGAGTGCCCGTCGGGCACCAGCTCGGTGGCGGTCAGCGGCTGGCCCTCGGTCAGCTCGGGCAGCCGGGACTCGGCGTCGTCGGCCTGCTGGCCCGAGGCCTCGTCGTCGAGGGTCTCGACGTAGGCCTTGAGGAAGCCGGGGAAGGTGATCGTGCGGCCCGAGGACGCGAACACGACCTTCTCGCCGGTCCCCGCGGTGCCCGCGATCCGGACGCTCACGGTGGTCCCGCGGGCGTCGTTCATCTGCGAGGCGATGGTCCGCTGCCAGATCATCTCGTAGAGGCGGAAGTCGTCGCCGTCGACC
The DNA here is from genome assembly GCF_009864975.1 of Pseudonocardia sp. SID8383. Classification (NCBI taxonomy): domain Bacteria; kingdom Bacillati; phylum Actinomycetota; class Actinomycetes; order Pseudonocardiales; family Pseudonocardiaceae; genus Pseudonocardia; species Pseudonocardia sp. SID8383. The sequence continues at coordinate 9,407 of NZ_WWFY01001161.1, read as the reverse complement.
TCGCGGGCGATGGCACCCGGGGTCCGGAAGGTCTCGCCGGCGGGACGGATGGCCTCGTGGGCCTCCTGGGCGTTCTTCACCTTGCGCGTGTACTGGCGGGGCGAGTCCGCGACGTAGGCGTCGCCGTACAGCTCACGGGCCTGCGAGCGGGCCGCCTCGATGGCCGTCGCCGACAGCGTCGTCGAGTCCGTACGCATGTAGGTGATGTAGCCGTTCTCGTACAGACGCTGCGCGCTGCGCATCGTGCGCTCGGAGGAGAACCGCAGCTTGCGGCCCGCCTCCTGCTGCAGCGTCGAGGTCATGAACGGCGGGTACGGCTTGCGCGTGTAGGGCTTGGAGTCGACGGAGGCGACCTCCATCGGGCGGTCCTGCAGCCCCTCGGCGAGGCGGCGAGCCTCGGCCTCGTTCAGGGTGACGACCTCCGCGGAGCCCTTCTTCAGCTGCCCGAGCGAGTCGAAGTCGCGGCCGGTGGCGACGCGCTTGTCGTCGACCTGCAGCAGCCGCGCACCGAACGAGCGCGGGGTGGCCTTCTCCCCGGCGTCGAGGGTCGCGGCGATGTCCCAGTACTCCGCGGAGCGGAAGGCGATGCGGTCCCGCTCGCGCTGCACGATCAGCCGGGTCGCGACCGACTGGACGCGGCCTGCCGAGAGCTTCGGCATGACCTTCTTCCACAGCACGGGGGAGACCTCGTAGCCGTAGAGGCGGTCCAGGATGCGGCGGGTCTCCTGCGCGTCGACGAGGTGCTGGTCGAGCTCGCGGGTGTTCTCGGCGGCCGCGCGGATCGCCGACTCGGTGATCTCGTGGAAGACCATCCGCCGGACCGGGACCTTCGGCTGGAGGGTCTCCAGCAGGTGCCAGGCGATGGCCTCGCCCTCACGGTCGGGGTCCGTCGCGAGCAGGAGCTCGTCGACGGTCTTCAGCGCCTCGCGCAGCTCCGAGACGGTGCTGCGCTTCTCCGGCGTGACGATGTAGAGCGGGCTGAACTGGTTGTCGACGTCGACGCCGAGCCGCGCCCAGGACTCGCCCTTGTACTTGGCCGGGACGTCCGCCGCGCCGCGCGGCAGGTCACGGATGTGACCGACCGAGGACTCGACGACGTAGTCGTTGCCCAGGTAGGGCTGGATCTTCTTCGCCTTGCTGGGGGACTCGACGATCACCAGGCGGCGCGTCGGGCGGCCGGATGCGTTCGCCGTCGAGGTCGGCTTGCGCGTGCTGCCCCCCGACGTGCGTGCCGAACCCGTCGTTCCCGTTGTCGCTGCTGCCACGTGGTCCTACCTCATCTCCTCGGCTGCGTCGCGGTCCCTGCGACGTCGTAGCCGTTTCCCGACCCCGCACTGTTACACCGTGCGGTCCCGGAGCGTGCCGGGACGGTTGCGCTGAGCGTCTTCTTCGGGGTCGACGATCGCACGATCTCACACCGTCGTCGCCCCGTGTCGTGGCTCGTGCCACTGGGAGCGGGCGAGCCGCCAGCGTAGACCCGGCCGTGGTTCGGCAGGTCAGGCGGCCGGTCGGCCGTGGTGCCGGGGCCACTCGGTCGGGCTCGTCATCCGCGGCGCGGGGCCCACCAGTTCCACCAGTCGGGCCAGTCGGCGCGCTCCGTGCAGACGCAACGCCGGGCCGGGCGCGCCGTGTTCCCCCGGGGCGAGCCGTGCCGGGGGAAGGCCGGCCCGGGTGGCGGCGGCGATCAGCGGGCCGTGCGTCCACGGGGCCTGCGGATCGAGCAGCAGCAGGTGCCCGCCCCGCAGGTCGGGGGTGCCCGCGGAGAGCGCCCACAGCCGGAGCGTGGCGCCGTCGAGCTGGAAGTCCGGCGGGATCTGCTTGCGACCGTCCGGCGTGCACCAGGCGCGGGCCAGCGGGACCAGGTCGCGCCGGAACGCGCTGCGCATCCCGGACGCGCCGGGGGCGAGGGTGACGCCGCGGGCCGCCGCCAGCGCGGCCAGCGCCGTCTCGCGCCCCTCGATCGGCAGCGGGACGTCGAACCGGGCCGTGTCACCGGCGCCGAACCGCTCGATCCGCCCGGGCCCGCAGAGCAGCCCGGCCAGGTCGGTCAGCCCGGCCGGCCGGGCCTCCGCGGAGAACAGCGACATCTGCGGCACCCGCGAAGCATAGAACGCATGTTCGAGCTTGCCCAGCAGGGAGCGCCGGACGGGTGACGCGCCGGGTCAGGCGGGACCGTTGATCTTCTTGAGGGCGACGCACTTCGGCGCGGTCGCGAACGCCTTGTCCAACCGCGGGGTGGGGCCGATCTTGTCCAGGCCCTGGGCGCCGGAGATCGTCCGCAGCTTCTGCTGGGCGCCGTCGAGCTTGCCCTTGAAGCCCTGGACGTCGTTCGGGTCGATCGCGTCGACGTCCTTCTTGGCCTGGGCGATCGTCGTGCCGGACCGGTCGAGCATGTCGCGCACCGCGGTCGCCCACGCGTCGCCGCCGCTCACCGGGGACTCGCCGGCCGCGGTCAGCTGCTTCTTGCCGGTGTCGATGCCGGCCGCGACCTTGCCGAGGTACTCCGACAGCCGCGTCTTGATGCCGGCGAGGTCGGCGCCGTCGTAGTTCGGCGGGGTGTTGAGCGGCTGGTAGTAGGCCAGGGTCGCGCCGCAGACCTTGTCGCCCCAGGCGACCGGGTCGGCGCCGACGCCCGCGGTCGGCCGCGGGGCCGGGTCCGCCGCGGGGGTGCCGGCCACGCTCGACGCGCAGCCGCCGGCCAGGAGCGCGGCGAGCAGGGTGGGGAGCAGGACCCGGGCGGTTCGCGCCGGGCGGGGGGTGGCCATCGTCGGGCTCCAGGGTCGGGGCCCGTCGGGGCCCGGGGCACGGACAGTGGTCGACGGTAGGACGCCGTCGCCGGTCAGCTGCTTCCACCCTCCCCGGTTGGCCCGTTCGGAGCAGCAGCGGGTGCGCCGGGCGGTGGTGTGGCGCGGGCCTGCTCCGCCGACCGGGTGAGATCTGTGCAGGTTGTCGAGGCCCGGAACGCCGAGGCGATCGCCGGGTTGCCGGTGACCTCGTCGAGGGGGCCGGTGGTGCCGCCGAGGCGGGCGAGCGGCTCCAGCGCGGCGGGCAGGTCGCGCTGCACCGCGGCCGGGTCGGCCGGGTCGATGGCGTCGACCCGCGAACGCGCCCCGGAGAACGCCGAGCGGATCTCGCCGAGCCCGCCCTGGAGCCGTGCGGAGAGGGCCTCGCCGTCGTCGACGGGGGCCGGGCCGAGCCGGTCCAGGTCGCCCAGCGCGCCGTCGGCGGCCTGGGTGGTGCGGGTCAGGTAGTCCGAGAGGGCCCGCAGCCGCTGCGCGGGGTCCGGGGTCTCACCGGGGGTGTCGACGGCGATGCGGACGAAGGGCAGCACGGCCGCGCACATCGACTCGGTCCAGTGCTCGACGGTCGGCCCGGAGGGGCCGCAGCCCGCCAGCAGGACGGCCGGGGCGACGAGGAGTCCGGCGAGACCTCGCGATGTCCGCATCGCTCCTCCGTCGGGGTGATCACTGCCGTCCGGCGGAGAGTATCCGAATCGTCCCGCGACGCAGGACGACCGCCCGTCCCGATGGGACGAGCGGCCGCCGTGGTCCTGCGAGGTGTCGGTCAGCCGACCGAGCTCTCGGCCGGGGCGTCGGTGATCGCCGAGGTGCGACGCTTCGAGACCACCACCGCGGCCGCGATGATCACCACGGCGACGATCGCGATGACGATCCGGATCACCGGGTTGGCGTCGGGGGTGGACAGCACCACGACCGCCGGGGCGATCAGCACCGAGACCAGGTTCATGACCTTGATCAGCGGGTTGATCGCGGGGCCCGCGGTGTCCTTGAACGGGTCGCCGACGGTGTCGCCGATGATCGTCGCCTCGTGGGCGTCGGAACCCTTGCCGCCGTGGTTGCCGTCCTCGACGAGCTTCTTGGCGTTGTCCCAGGCGCCGCCCGAGTTGGCCAGGAAGATCGCCATCAGGACACCGGTCGCGATGGCACCGGCCAGGTAGCCGGCCAGCGGGCCGACACCGAGACCGAACCCGACCGCGATCGGGGCGAAGATGGCGAGCAGGCCGGGGGTGGCCAGCTCGCGCAGCGAGTCCCGGGTGCAGATGTCGACGACGCGGCCGTACTCCGGGCGCTCGGTGCGGTCCATGATCCCGGGGTGCTCGCGGAACTGGCGGCGCACCTCGTAGACCACCGCGCCCGCGGCGCGGGTCACGGCGTTCACCGCGAGGCCGGAGAACATGAAGACCACCGAGGCACCGATGATCACGCCGACCAGGGTGTTCGGGCTGAACACCTCGTAGGCGAAGGCCGTCCCGGCGTCCTGCGCGGCGATGTTCACCCCGGCCAGGGCCTGGCTGATCGCGTCGCGGTAGGAGCCGAACAGCGCTGTCGCGGCGAGTACCGCGGTCGCGATCGCGATGCCCTTGGTGATCGCCTTGGTGGTGTTCCCGACCGCGTCGAGCTCGGTGAGGATGTCGACGCCCTCGCCCTCGACGTCACCGGACATCTCCGCGATGCCCTGGGCGTTGTCCGAGACCGGGCCGAAGGTGTCCATCGCGACGATGACACCGACCGTGGTCAGCAGGCCGGTACCGGCCAGCGCGACCGCGAACAGCGACACGACGATCGAGCCGGACAGCAGGAACGCGCCGTAGACGGCCGCGGAGATGACGAGGGCGGTGTAGACGGCGGACTCGAAGCCGATCGAGATGCCGGACAGGATCACGGTGGCCGCGCCGGTCAGCGAGGACTCGCCGACGTCCTTGACCGGACGGTCCTCGGTGCCGGTGTAGTAGCCGGTCAGCTTGAGGATGACCGCGGCCAGCACGATGCCGATGACGACCGCGACCGAGGCGATCAGGCGCGGGTCGCCGGCGAGGCCGACGACGCTGGTGTCGGTCGGGTTCAGCAGCTCGCCGAAGGTGCCCGGGAGGTAGACGTAGGCGGCGACGATCGACAGCACCCCGGCGAACAGCGCCGAGAGGTAGAAGCTGCGGTTGATCGCGCGCAGGGTGTTCTCCCCGGCACGGGCCTTGGTCAGGTAGACGCCGAGGATCGCGGTGATCACGCCGATCGCGGGGACGATCAGCGGGAACAGCAGTCCCTGCAGACCGAACGCCGCTGTGCCGAGGATCAGCGCGGCGACCAGGGTCACCGCGTAGGACTCGAACAGGTCGGCGGCCATGCCGGCGCAGTCGCCGACGTTGTCGCCCACGTTGTCGGCGATGGTGGCCGCGTTGCGGGGGTCGTCCTCGGGGATGCCCTGCTCGACCTTGCCGACCAGGTCGGCGCCGACGTCGGCGGCCTTGGTGAAGATGCCGCCGCCGACCCGCATGAACATCGCGAGCAGTGCCGCGCCGAAGCCGAAGCCCTCCAGGACGCGGGGCGCCTGGCCGGCGTAGACGAGCACGACGATCGCGGCCCCGAACAGGCCGAGGCCGACGGTGAACATGCCGACGACGCCGCCGGTGCGGAACGCGATGCGGGTCGCCTTCTCGCGGCCGCCCGTCTCGCGCGAGGCGGCCGCGACCCGGATGTTCGCGCGCGTCGCGAGCCACATGCCCAGGTAGCCGATGATCGCGGAGAAGACCGCGCCGACGACGAAGAAGATCGACCGGCCGATGCGTTCGCCGAGGTCCTCGGCGGGGAGCGCGAAGAGCAGGACGAACACGATCGCGGCGAAGATCGCGAGCGTGCGGAACTGACGGTTGAGGTACGCCGTGGCGCCTTCCTGGACCGCGCGGCCGATCTCCTGCATGTTCGGGGTGCCCTCGCCGTAGGAGAGCACCTCCCGCAACAGGAGACCGCCGACGACCAGGGCGACGAGGGCGACCACCGCGACCACGCCGACGATGGCGAGGTCCCCGCCGCCGAGCTCGAGGCCCTGGGCGAGGTAGGTGGGCTGGGACATCCGTGTCCTCCCGGTGGAAAGGATCCGGCCGGCGAGGTCCCCGGCGGCCGGGACGGGCCGGTGTGGCTCGGCCCGTCCGGGCGGCGACGGCCTCGTCGGCGTCGACTGGGCCCGGGCGGCGTCCACCGGTGACCGGGCTGGTGCAGTCTAGGAGTGTGGTGCATCCCTCAGTGCGATTGGGATCACAAGACGTAACGAACTGGCAAAAGTGATCAATCCCACACGATGTTGCGACGCAATCCGGGAACCTGCAGATCAGCTGCGGTGCAACGACTTCCCCGATCCGTCCGGCGGCGGGACGCCGGTTCGGGTCGGCCACCGGGAGCGACCGCGGATCGTTCGAACATCTGTGCCATCGTGGTCGGTCGTGGGAGCGACGGCGGAGAGCACGCAGGGCCCGGACGGGTCGCAGCGCGGGGTGGAGCTGCTGCGTCGCGTGCTGGCGGGCTCGGGGGTCGACCCGGCCCGTGCCGACACCACGTGGGCGTCCGGTGCCGCCGACACGGACGGGCCGGGGCCGGGGCCGGGTGCCGGGATGTTCGCCGCGCAGGACGGCTTCGACGGTCCTGACGGTCTCCGCGATTCCGACCGTTCCCACGAATACCGCGGCTCCGGCGACGACGGGGTCGCCGCCGTCGACGACCCGTTGCGGCACGTCGTGCGGATTCCGGCGCGGGCCGGGAACCCGGTCGACTGGCCGGGCTGGACGCCCGAGCCGCTGCGCACGGCCTGGGCGGATCGCGGCGTGACCCGCCCGTGGTCGCACCAGGCGCACGGTGCGGAGCTGGTGCACTCCGGCGCCGACGTCGTCGTCGCGACGGGGACGGCGTCGGGGAAGTCGCTGGTCTACCAGCTGCCGGTGCTCGCCGGGCTGGCCGAGGACCCGCGGGCCACGGCGCTGTACCTCGCCCCGACCAAGGCACTCGCGGCCGACCAGCTGCGGTCCCTCGACGGGCTCGCCCCGGACGGGGTCCGGCCCGCCGCGTTCGACGGCGACACCCCCATGGACCAGCGCGACTGGGTCCGCAGGCACTGCCGGTGGGTGTTCTCCAACCCGGACATGCTGCACCGGTCGATCCTTCCCCGGCACGGACGCTGGGCGACCTTCCTCCGCCGGCTGCGCTACGTCGTGGTCGACGAGTGCCACACCTACCGCGGGGTGTTCGGCTCGCACGTGGCGCTGCTGCTGCGCCGGCTGCTGCGCCTCGCCGCCCGCTACGGCGCGCGCCCCGTGATCGTGCTCGCCTCGGCGACGGTGGCCCGCCCGGAGGAGTTCGCGTCCCGGCTGACCGGACGCGGCGTCGTCGCCGTCACCGAGGACGGGTCCCCGCACGCCGGGCGCACCGTCGCGTTCTGGGAGCCGCCGCTGCTCGCCGAGATCACCGGGGAGAACGGGGCGCCGGTCCGCCGCTCCGCCGGCGCCGAGGTCGCCCGGATGCTCGCCGACCTCGTCCTGACCGACGCCCGCACCCTGGCGTTCGTCCGGTCCCGGCGGGCCGCCGAGCTCACCGCGCTCGGTGCGAAGCGCCAGGTCGCCGAGATCGCTCCGGAGCTGGCCGCGCGGGTGGCCGCATACCGCGGCGGCTATCTGCCCGAGGAACGGCGCGCGCTGGAGGCCGACCTGATGTCGGGCGAGCTGCTCGGGGTCGCGACCACCAACGCGCTCGAGCTCGGCGTCGACATCTCCGGTCTCGACGCCGTGGTGCAGGCCGGGTTCCCGGGCACCCGCGCGTCGTTCTGGCAACAGGCCGGGCGTGCCGGACGGGCCGCCGACGAGGCGCTCGTCGTGCTCGTCGCCCGCGACGACCCGCTCGACACCTACCTCGTGCACCACCCTCGCTCGCTGATCGGCGCGCCCGTGGAGAGCTGCGTGCTCAACCCGGTCAACCCGTACGTGCTCGCGCCGCAGCTGGCGTGCGCGGCCGCGGAGATGCCACTGACCACGGTCGATGTCGAGGAGATCTTCGGAGGAGCCCCCGCGGTGGAGGTCCTCGACGCCCTGGTCGGCGAGGGCGTGCTGCGCCGACGACCGCACGGCTGGTTCTGGCCCGACACCGGCGACGCCCCCGCCGCACACGTCGACATCCGGGGCTCCGGGCTCGGGCAGGTCGCCGTGGTGGAAGCGGCCACCGGGCGGATGCTCGGCACCGTCGACGGCGGCTCGGCCCCGGGCACGATCCACTCCGGTGCGGTGTACCTGCACCGCGGCGACAGCTTCGTCGTCGACGAGCTCGACCTCGACGACGGCGTCGCGCTCGTCCACGCCGAGGACCCGGACTGGCGCACCGAGGCCCAGTCGGTCTCCGACGTCACCGTGCTCGAGGTGAGGGAGCACCGCCGGTACGGACCGGTGCAGGTCTGCTTCGGCGCGACCACGGTGACCAGCCAGGTCGTCGCCTACCGGCGACGCACCCCGGACGGGACGGTGCTCGACCAGACGGCGCTGGACCTGCCGCCGCAGAGCCTGGACACCCGCTCGGTCTGGTACACGATCGACCCCGACGCGCTCGCCGACGCCGGCATCGACGAGGCCCGTCTCCCCGGCGCACTGCACGCCGCCGAGCACGCCGCGATCGGTCTGCTCCCGCTGTTCGCGATCTGCGACCGCTGGGACATCGGCGGTCTGTCCACCGCACTGCACCCCGACACCGGACTCCCGACGGTGTTCGTGCACGACGGGCACCCCGGCGGCGCGGGCCTGGCCGAACGCGGCCACGAGGTGCTGGGGCGGTGGCTGGCGGCGACCCGCGCCGCGGTCCGGGACTGTGAGTGCCGCACGGGCTGCCCGTCCTGCGTGCAGTCCCCGAAGTGCGGCAACGGCAACAACCCGCTGGACAAGACGGGGGCGGTGCAGGTGCTGGACCTGGTCCTCGCCGCGCTGGAAGGCGGTGCCCCGGCCGGTTCGCGGTGATCGCGGAACCGGACGGGGTACCACCGGCCCGCCCGTCGGGGGCGGGGGCGGGCCGGTGGCAACCACGTGCGACGACATCGGACGGGGGCGCCAGGGGCGCTCCGACGTCGTCGCTGTCTGGGGAGCGTGGTCTTCGTGGCGGGGCCGGACCGGACCCTGCCCGTCCCTGCGACTCCCAGTAGGCCCGAGTGTCGCGACGGTGACCAGATGTGGACCGCGCGACGTCGGTGATCGGTCAGGCCCCCACGACGAAACGCGGTCGCGCTGGGACGTTCGTCGTAGGCAATCGTGATGACGGCGTGCTCCGGGGTTCGCCGTCCGTTCATCCGGGGGCGTGGACCGCTCACCGAGATCGTGATCACGTCCGGGGGAGTTCACGACGGCTCCGCGGTGGGGCCGGAACCGTCCACGGTCCCGCTCGCCGGGGGCGGGCCGGTGTCCACGGGAGCCGGGCCTGCACGCGCCCTCGCCCGCGCGGGACCGCGCAGCGGGAGCAGCCCCGACCAGGCGACCCGGGTCTCGACCAGGGCGTCCCAGCCGTCGAGGCTGCAGGTCAGGAGCTCGGCGCCGTTGCGGGCGGCCAGGTCGGCGGCACGTGCGCAGGCGGCGGCCGTGCCGTCCACCGACC